>NZ_VPBW01000026.1:0-42102 GCF_013418535.1 Acinetobacter sp. YH12137
ATAATCAGCGAAGAATTCAAAAAGGCTTGGATTTTAAGACACCAAATCAAATGGCAGAAGACTTTTATCGGTTAGCTGCCTAGAATCTCCCAAGTGAAAGTCTCCTGCTAATTCAGCACACATCAAAATACCCGAAGGATTCAAACCTGATATCAATGAGTTCAATACATCTTCTAATTTGTTTTCAGCACAATGTAATAATGAAGCACAACACCATATCCCATCATAAATATTTTTTTCATTGAAATCATAAAAACTACTGTGTTGTACCTGACAGTCAACATGATTCCTCACTTTATTAATTAACTCAATTGACTCATCTAATGCTGTGACTGCATATCCAGCTTGGGAAAAATGATACGCATCCCGACCTGAACCACAACCAACATCCAAAATTTTTCCACCTGAAGGGATATATCTTAAAAATTTCTCGTAAATTTCCTTCAAATCGAGCTCCCATGTTTTTTGGAAATAGTCCTCTGCATTCCTGTTATAAAAAGATTCCATTTCATTTTCTCCAAATTTTAAAACTAGATATGAAAGATTAAATATATATCCATATTTTTTCAGATCCAGTTCATTTTTTCATAAAAACAAACTTCCAAATAATCAAAATTAGACTTCCATACATGATAGAATTACAATAATATTGTTATATGTGTAATTCCTATGGATGGTAATTGGTTTGAATTTGTAGCGATGCAAGGCATCCAAGCAAGAAATGCTTTCTACATCATAATGGTACCTTTGAAATTCGTACCTAAATTTTTTAAATTTGATGATAATTCACTCCCGCCATCACTGAGAGCACAACGAACTTTAAATAAAAGCCGCATACCTCAAATTAGTAGATATATCACTGAAAATCCTGAAGAATATATTCTCTCTTCTCTATGCGCATGCGTTGATGGCGAAGTAAAGTTTGAGCCATCTGAAGTTTCCAACAACATAGGGAAACTCAAAATTTCTATGGATGCAACAGTCCTGATCAATGATGGTCAACATCGTCGCGCAGCCATCGAAGAAGCCATTAAAGTAAAACCATATCTTGGAGACGAAACAATCTCCGTTGTACTTTATGCAGATCAAGGTCTTAAACGCTCGCAACAAATGTTTGCAGATCTGAATATGCATGCGGTAAAGCCAGCCCAGTCTATTAAATTATTATTCAATCACAGGGATGAACAGACTCATATCACCAAATCTGTGATTGAGGCTATTCCCTTATTCTCTGAATACACAGACTTCGAGAAATCAAGTATTTCTAATCGCTCAACAAAAGTGTTCACCTTTAGTTCAATTCACCAAGCAACTAAAGAATTGCTGACTTTCAAAAATAATCATCTAAACACCGATGATGCCATTCATTTAGCAACACAATTTTGGCAAGAAGTAATACAATACATTCCTGGTTGGCTTGATCTTCTTGAAGATAAAACTTCATCCTATCACCTGCGTCAGAATTATGTTCATGCTCATGGGATTGCATTACAGGCACTTGCAAGAGTCGGCAATATACTATTGCAAGAATATCCTGAAAATTGGCAAAACCATCTCAGCAAACTCATTCATGTTGAGTGGTCACGAAGCAACTTGGGTATTTGGGATGGTCGAGCATTAGTCGCAGGGAAAATCAACAAATCCCGCAATAATTTGATTCTCGTGACCAACTACATTCAGAAAGTTCTAGGAATTCCATTGAGTGATGAATCACAAAGAGTGGAAAATTTGCTAAACAACTCTGTTCACGTTAAACAAAGTACCGTATCAAACATCGAGGAGATGGTCTAAATGAGTTTTTTTGAGACCAACTCACTAAAAGACATTCATACGTCAATCCAAGAAGTATATCTATCTGATCAACGGCCTTGGGTTGTAGGCTATTCAGGTGGTAAAGATTCTACCTGTGCATTACAGTTAGTGTGGAATGCTCTAGCCTTATTGCCCGCCGAGCAAAGACAAAAACCCGTGTACGTGATTAGTTCAGATACACTGGTTGAGACCCCTATTATTGTTCGCTACATTGACAAAAACCTTGAAAATATTCAGAAAAAATCTGATGCGCAAGGTATGCCTTTTATCGTCCAAAAGGTAAGCCCACGTGTTGAACGTTCATTTTGGGTTAACTTAATCGGTCGAGGTTATCCTGCACCCAGTAATAAATTCCGCTGGTGTACAGAACGCTTAAAAATCGAACCTGCAAATGATTTTATTACACAACGAGTTGCTGAGTTTGGTGAGGTTGTTGTTGTTTTAGGTGTACGTTCTGCTGAAAGTGCAACACGAGCGCAAGTTATTGCAATGCACAAAATTAAGGGCACCAAACTCGCACGTCACTCTTCTCTTTTGAATGCCTTTGTCTTTGCACCGATCGAAGCCTTTACGACAGACGATGTTTGGAATTATTTACTCCAAAACAAATCTCCATGGAATAATGACAACCGCGAGTTAGTCACCATGTATAGAAATGCTCAAGCTGGTGAATGCCCTCTTGTCGTCGACAAAACGACTCCTAGCTGTGGTAACTCACGTTTTGGTTGCTGGGTATGTACTGTTGTGCAACAAGATAAATCCATGGAAGCCATGGTGGAGTCAGGTGAAGAATGGTTAGAACCACTCTTAGAATACCGTGACTTACTGTCTTCAACTCAGGATCCTGAGAAAAAATTTATTTATCGTGAGTTTAAACGTCGTAATGGTCAGGTTGCGTTTAACCATGCAAATGGCAAACTGGTTCCTGGACCATACAAATTAGAATTCCGTAAAGAACTCTTGAGTAAGCTTTTGGAAATTCAAAAACGAGTACAAGCAGAAGCACCAATCGGTGAAGCGCCAGTTCTCATCCATCCAGCAGAGTTACATGAAATTCGTCGTTTATGGCGTTCTGAAAGCGGTGATTGGGCAGATTCAGTCCGTCAAATTGTTAAAAACATCCTTGGGATTGAACTCGACTGGGAAATTGAAGATAGCGTGCTTTACAATACCCAAGACTTTGCTTTACTTGATCAAATCTGCAAAGAACATGAGCTTCCTACCGAACTCATGGTCAAGCTGATTGGTGTGGAAAAAGCCTCTCATGGCCTCAAACGTCGTCACAATATCCATAGCCAATTGAGCAAAGTACTCAATGAAGAATGGCGAGATTTGAAAACAATTTTGGCTGATCACAAGTCAGATCAAACAGTTGATGACATCATTGAAACAGAAGATGACGAAACATCTTTTGCTGAAGAAATTTCTTCAGGTCAGCTAGATTTACTTAATAACGCTGGAGCTAATCCATGATTATCAAATCATTAATTTTGGATAATGTTGGTTTATATAGTCAGCGTACCGAATTTTCTTTAGAACCCAAAAAATCATCCATTACCAATCGCCCTATTATTCTGATTGGTGGTCGTAATGGTACGGGTAAAACGACATTCTTAGATTCTGTTCGTTTAGCACTATATGGCAAACGTGCTTTAGGATTAGGTATTAGTCATAAAGAATACCATCAGTATTTACTCAGCAAGACCAATCAAAATCACCTCGAACGCTCTTCAAGCATTGAGTTGACCTTCATTTATACCGAAGGCAGTATTCCCGCTGAATTCACGGTATGCCGTTCATGGATTGTAGCTGCTGATGGACAGGTGCGCGAAAGTTTAGACCTTCAAAAAAATGGTACAACGGTTACTTCCGTACCTAAACAAGAGTGGGAAAACTTCCTTTTAGAGCTCATCCCAATCGGGGTTTCTCAACTCTTCTTCTTCGACGGCGAGAAAATTCAGGATATTGCTGAAGATAACAATGCATCATTATCAGATGCAATTAAGAATCTGCTTGGCATTGACTTAATTGAAAAGTTGCGTCTAGATCTACATTCATATTTAACCCGTAATAAATCTGATGATGTTGAACAAAATGATGTCTCTCTTTTAACCCAACAGTTAACTAAGCTTAAATCTAAAGAAAATGACATCAAGAATGAGTATGCTCAGCTTAAGTTCGAACATCAGAGCTTGCTAAAAAATATAGAACAAAAGAGATTACGCTTTGTGTCTGAAGGTGGTGCAATTGCTTTGCAATACGATCAGCTCAAAACAAAACTCTCTCAACTCAACAAAGAGATCACTACTTGTAAGCAAGAGTTGGTGAACTTAGCGAATGGATTACTGCCATTCCTGTTTGCACCTAAGCTTATCGCTAAATTTGCGAATCATTTGCAGAGCTCATCTGCCGACGAATCATCTAATCAAAAACTTGTTGAACAGGCTTTAAGTTCATTCCAAACAAGCCCTATTCAGAAAAAAGAACTCTGGAAAGATGAACATTGGCAAAATTTAAACGACTTCCTTTCAAGTTATTTTGATACAGCACCAAAACATAGCTCTCATAGTGCATTTGGCGAACTGGCTGAACCACAGCAAGCTTTGGCGAAATTATTGAGCCTAGATAGTGAAGTGAAGAAACAGGTTAAAGCACTTTATGAACGCTTTACTCACTTAAACCAAGAAAAGGAAGCTACAGAATTTTCGATTGCGCGTGCTGAAAATGCTGAAGACTCTAATGCTTATCTAGATGAATTGCTTCATAAAGAACGCAAGCTGGGTGAGCTTGATCTAATCCTTAACCAAAAGGAAGAAGAGGCTCGTAAAATTAATTGGGATGTTGTGACAGCAGAACGAAACTTAAAAGCGGCGAGTGAAGCAGTAGCAGAGTTTGCTTTGCAGAATCACAAAAACTCATTAGCAGCTAAAGGGATCAAAGCCCTCATTGAGTTTGAAACAGGTCTGCTAGAGCAAAAAATCAATCAAGTTCGTCAAAATTTTGTTGAAATTTTTAACTCGCTTCTACGCAAACGCAATTTCATTACTGATTTACAGATTGATCCAAAAAGCTTCAACACACGTTTAATCAAAACCAATGGCAAAGTCGTTGAGAAATCTGCTTTATCTGCTGGTGAAAAACAGATCTATGCAATTGCCATGTTATGGTCTTTAGCAAAAACTAGTGGTCGCCACTTACCAATGATTGTTGATACACCACTTGGCCGTTTAGACCGAGAGCACCGTGACAACCTCATGAAGTTTTACTTCCCTCATGTCAGCCATCAAGTCATTATTCTTTCGACTGATACAGAGATTGATGATTTATACGTAAATCAGTTAGATGAGTTTATTTCTGAAAGTTACTTACTTGAATACAATCATGAGTTAAGTTCTACTCAGGCATTACATGGCTACTTTACTGATCTAAAACGTACCAATACGACGGAGAAGAGAATTGCATTACAGCAAGCTTAAAATTTCATCTGAAGCAACCACTCGCCTTCGTATGCTGAAACAACGTACAGGTCTGACACCAAATTTGCTTTGTCGTATTGCCCTGATGATGTCTTTAGAAGAAGGCCCTTTAGGTAATATTCCATTACCAAATGAAGATGGTTCTGAGTTTAATGCCTATACACTAACAGGTGAAAATACAGATCTGTTCTTATCACTTTTAAGGTATGTGGAAGATGATCGGGAAGAACCCTTAGACAATAAGATGCTTCTTGACCGCATGCGTGGGCATATTCATCGAGGTGTTGGTGCGATGTCCGTTCGTTATAAGTCATCTGAAAGTTTGATTGCAAATATATAAATAAAAAGGCAAGCTCAGATAGCTTGCCTTTTATAAATTAAAAGATTCATTGAGAATCTTCAAAAATTTAAATTATTATGCAGATAAACACATCTGTACCAGGTAAAAATATTATTTTAAAAAAATCATAATGAAATTGACGTTTAAAACATTATTACATAAACTAACAAACTAGTTTTGATATAAAAATCTTGTAAAAACAGGTACTTTCCTACTACTGTCTTTCGAATATATTTATGACAACCAAATACAGTCTTTTAAATGATTTAAAGCAACGGACTTGTAAAGCCAGAAATTTTACTTTCTTAGGAAGTCATTTCTTCTTAGGTATTATCTTTTTTTCTGGCCTAGGAATCTGGATAGAAATTTTTAAATTAGCTTTTTCATTAAGCGATAGCTCTTTGAAAAATCTTCAACTAGCTCTAATTTTCTATTCCCCTGCTGTATTTGGTTCTTCAGGTATTTATTTACTGCTCACCGACCAAAAACGTGATATGAGAACGTTGATTCTTATACTTGCATTCATCTTGGCAATCATAACCCTTGGTCTTAATTTAACTTATAAAAATGCTAATCTTTTTATATATGCAGTTTTTAATATCATAACTATCCTCATAGCACTATGGGTATGGATTTTAGCTAACTCTCCCAATAAAGACCTATTTAGTGATGATGATGCTGAACCTGATGCATCAACGGGAGGATCTACTGATTCTGATGTAGCTGGCACTACCACTGGGTTTAAAGTAGAAGATTAAGGATAAAAATATGACTGTTAAAATTAAAGTCTTACCTGTTCATCAGCCTATGGGCGATTTTTTTGTAGGGGTACTTCCTGCCAGCCTTCTTACTAAAGTAGGTTTTAGTGACACTATGTCAGCACATTTAGATTCTGAAAATGAAACCTACAAAGTGAATGGTACTCAACGTGTAAAACGGACCGATCGCTTGAAAAAAATTGCAGAATATATAAACCGTTCAGATGCAGCCTTTCCTAATACTATTATTTTATCTGCAAACTTTACCCCATATGGATTTACACTTGATGAACTCGAAAATCAGATTAAATCTGATGAATTTGAACATGAAGATTTCAAAGAATTAACTACAAAATTATCTTCTCAAGATTTTATTTGGGAAGAGCTGAAAGATCCGTCAATAAACTACTACAAAAGTTACTCTTGGAAAGTCATAGACAATAATGATGGTACATATGACCTTCATATCCCTTCAAATAAAAAATTGGCAGCAATTATCGATGGCCAGCATCGTTTAATGGCTTTTGAACATGCTAATAAAGACGAAGAAACACAAAATATGCAACTTGTTTGTTCAATATACTTAGATTTACCCAAAGCATTACAAGCACAAATATTTGCAGTCATTAATTCAACTCAGAAGCCAGTCGACAAGAGCCTTACTTATAATCTTTACGGCTATAATATTGAAGAAGAAGATGAAGCTTATTGGTCACCAGATAAATTAGCTGTATTCTTAACAAGAAAGCTTATGGTAGATGAAAAATCAGCATTAAATGGCAGAATTAAAATTGCAGCCACTTTAGATAATGACCTTAAAGAACTTTCAAAAAATATCGATTGGCAGATTTCAACTGCTGTCGTTGTCCAAGGTATATTAAAATTAATTTCTAGTAATCCAATCAAAGATTCAAACGAAATTAACAAAAGATATGCTGAAGATAAACCTACTCGTGAAGTTCTAAGAAAATATAGACGTGATAAGTCACCATTAAGATCTGCTTACATAGATGTGCAAGATAAAGTTATCTACCTCATGGTAAGAAACTTTTTAACTGCTTGTGAAGAAATTTTTTGGAGTAAAAATAATGCCAATTCTTTCATTACAAAAACAGTAGGTATTCAGGCTTTATTTGATATTTTGAAATTATTAGCTGAAGATGCTTATGATTTGAAAGATATTCGAGTGAGTTATTTTAAAAATATTTTAGAACCGGCAAGCACGATTGATTTTTCTGATATTAAGTTCAACAATGCTTCCGGTGCTGGTAGATCGCAGATCAGAAGAACCATTCTGGAACATATTGAAATTCGATAAAAATTGATGCACAAAATGATTTCAATTTCAGAACATTGCTCGAGAATCAGAGACTTATTCGGAGTTACAGATCTCGAGCAATATATGACTTTTAGCGAATGGATATTATTAGCCTCATCCATTGAAAAGCTCGATCTAGATATAAGCAAATATGATTACACATGGGGTATTTGTGAAAGTGCCCATGAGTACGATCTTGCAAAAGAGCAAATTTTAAAAAAATTTGCTACAGAACTAAGTATATTTTCTTTTATTTGGTGTGCTATAGAATCTCTGATTGAAAACATAAATCCCCCATCTCATCCAGATAAAAAGAAAAGAGGAAAAATTAGAAATATTTGCTATTTCTTAAATCAAAATTTAAGGACTTCAAACTTACCAGATGAATATATAGAATCTGTATTACTCTTTAAAAAATTATCAGATAGTTTTTTAAATCAAAAAAAAATACAATCAAAATTAAATTCTACACCAGAGGGCATTGCTGGGATCGGTTTACTATTAGTGTATGAGTTAAGAAACTCATTCGCCCACGGGTCGATGTTTCCGGCTCAGCCTAATGAAGAAAACGAACCAATAAGTTTACAGGTAAATTTAGTACAAACTGCTTCAAGAATTTGTCTATTGACGATTCAACTTATATTTCTAAGTTCATATGAAATGTTAATAGAAGATTATGAACAAGATATTTACGTTAATGGTAATTATGAACATGGCTTTTCACCACTTGAATTTGCTTATAAACTTCACTTAGAGGATCTTACAATAGAAACTCTACAACTCAACCTTTTACATACAACCTGATTACATTTGTTGAGCCTTCTAACAAAGGCTCAACAATTCAAAAAATATTACGATACTTGCAACTGCTGACACAACTCCCAAAAGGCTTTGTCTTTCATCTTCACTAGCTTCTTATGCCCATCAATATACAAGCTATAATGCTTATCAAGCTTACGGACTGTTTCCATTAGATGCTCTTGCTCAGACTTATCATCCACATTAAAGATCGCCTTAATATCGCCGTTGCTAATCTGTGCTACACGATGGATTACCCAAGTCAAAATATACGCTGAGTAGTTATTTTCTCCGGTCTTAAAGTGCGTAATATCTTGTGTGGACAAGACGACACCTACTCCATACTCACGCCCTTCTTTAAGAACCTTACGTAAACTTGGAAAGTCTTGTGACATAAAATTGTCAGCTTCATCCACAAGAATCATTTTCGTAATCTGTCTATAGTCACCTTGAACCTGAGGTTTACCTTTTTTCTGCATTTGCGAGTAGAACAAATCCAGTGTCAATGCAACTACAAGATTTTGAACTTGAGGTGGGTATCCAGCCAGCTCAACGACCAATACTCCATCAAGTAAGTCATATAAACTAGAACATTGACTATTATCTGATTCAAAGATTTCTAGTTCATTTAAGCTTTCAAGAGCAGCATATAATGAATCGATCGACGGATCTGTTGCTTCAAATAAATTCCAAATATCTTTAATTGTTGGTGCTGGTAATTGCCATGTAGATGAATCGGCCTTATCAATTCCAGCATGCTCATAAGCATCTAGCACTAATTTACGTAAGGTTGCCTGCTGTTTGACACCTAATCCGAATGCTTTCGCCATAGTGTCTGAAAAACCACGTGCCGTATGTACCGGCAACATTGGTGTATCACCAAATAAGCTTAATGGGTTGTAAGGTAATTTATAAAGTTTATGTCTTTTTACAGCATTGATCTCTACAAACTCATCATCAACATAATCTGACTTATAGTCGAAAATTAACATACCTATAGATGCAGAATTCACATTGCTCGACTGATTCTGCATGAGCTGAGTAATGAGTGACTTAGTAAATTGAGTTTTACCTGTACCCATTGTGCCAATAATCCCTGTATTGGTATTCATAAACTTGGCAGTATTCGTTGGCTCCCAATATAGCTGCTCATGCGTGATAGCATTCTCACCAAAATGAATCTGCAGAGGTCTCACAACATTTGATTCAGATTGCTCAGATTGCTCAGATTGCTCAGATTGCTCAGATTGCTCAGATTGCTCAGATTGCTCAGATTGCTCAGATTGCTCAGATTGCTCAGATTGCTCAGATTGCTCAGATTGCTCAGATTGCTCAGGTTTAATCATATCCGTACTGAAGTCAAATAAAGTCGGTTGAAGATCTTGGGGAATAAACTCCAATAACCCCGTTTGTTCGCCACATTTATCCTGATCTTTATCAACTTCTTCTGTTGTATCGTTTGCATCGATCTCCACATATGATGTGTCACCATTTAAAATATATCGCTCAGGAATATTAAATAAATTTTTACTATCCACTTGTTTAAACAGATCTTTCAATGGCGTAGAAATAAACTTATTTTGGCAAGCACCAGGAAGTTTGATGACTAGAATATCTTGTTCTAGGGTAAAGTCTTCTTGGAAGAATGTATCACTTTCTACAAACGCTAAAACAAAGCCTTTAGGGTACCTCTCGATATTTGCCAACTGATAATGCCCAGCTAACCACCACTCTCGATTATCAAGTAATTGATCAAAATAATGATCCGGGTAAGTTTGATAAAGCTGATACTTTTCAACCTGCATCATAATTTGACGAATGAATAAGCCTCGATACAAATGCCCTACTAAATCTTGACGGCCAAACAGACATGTTTCTAAGTATCTTTTTAATTTTTGTGCCTGAAGAATCCCTTTATCATGCTTTTGTTTTTGGCCTACTTTCACCTCTAAAGGAAGTAAAAACATCTGCCGATCTTTAAATCCTACAAATAAAACATCATCAGAAATGACACCATATTTTTTGCCTTGGCAGTATGTACTAAAATCAGACTCGCTCATCTTAAGGCCAACGTTACCAGACACACGGATCATCTCGGCGACACTGAGTGGAACCCAAGTAATATCACTCTCATATAAGAGAGAATTCACATATTTATAAGCTGCGATAATACTTTTCTTTTCTCTACGATCCTTCTCAGGAAGAGTCAGCATTTTTAACAGCCATTCTCCATTAAAGGCATTAAATTCATCAATTCTCCCCGACTGACCTTGGCTCAAAATCTGATCATAAAGATCGCGGCGCTTCGTGACTGTAATCGCATCATAATGAGCAGAATTTGTATAGTTATCCGAGTAATGTATGAGAACTACATCTTGTTGAGTTTTAAAGAAGTCCAAGGTAACTTTTGGATCTATGATTACCGTCCATAAACTATCGTCATAAGCACGATCAAGAAGTCTCTGTAAATGATTTGAGACTTTCAGAGATAAACCATTAGACTCATAGAAATTCTGATTTTTCCATGCTGCATGACTTAAAGCACTATACCTCTGGACAATTTGAAGCACAGGTTTATCACACTGAATACCCTTTAAACCAGCAGTCGTAAAATATGTATCTTGCTGATGGTAAGAAGTCTCACCCGCTAACAAGGCATTACATGCGATTCCTGTTTTTTCTGCTCTTAAATCCACATTAGCAACTTCAACAGGCGTATTATTTCGAACAAAGGTTAAATGTGCATATTTGAAGTTTTCATCATCTTTGGTTTCAAATTTACTGTACGTCACCCTTCTTCGAATCAGGTCAGCAATCTGATCTGCGCTATTATCCAATAAAGACAATTTGCATAACTGTTTGAGCTTCATTTGGCTAACAGTATCAGCAACTTCATCAAAATAAGTTGTGATTAATTCATCATCATATAAATTGACATGAATATTAGGAACTTCGTTCGGTTTGAGTTTCTGTATAAAACCAACTAAACCTAAGAATACCTCCTGATTAAATCCATTATTAATAGAGTTAATTAATAAAGTATCTCGTTCTCCTTGATGGAAGAGAATTTTAAAAGCTTCCACAAATTCAGATGTTTTTTGGCGAACGAGAGGCCTTATATAATTTAATTGTGTTTGCTTTTGAGGAATAACCTGAAGCCACATAGGATGTTCGGATACCGCTTGACTATAGCTAAAGTCATGATCAGCATGCCAATTAAACGGAATGAGTCCTTCTGCGCTTAACCTACGTAAAGTCGTATTGTGTAGAGTTTGAAAAGATCCGCAGGAATCAGCTAAACACTCATTCACTAAGTTAAGGAAATAAGAAAGGTTTAATGGATGAAATGGTGAGATATATTCCTTTCTATCCAAACTACAAAAACCTAAATTAACAAGATTTTTTGCATCATTCGAAAGTAAGCGTTCTGTAGGAATTTCATGTATACACTTCACATATTCAGTCACTACATTTTCTACAATTTCCCTAAACTCTGAGCCCCATGTGACTAAACTTAACACTGTATTTCTCGTCTTAAGATAATCATAAAGCTGTGTGTAGGCTTGGCTGAGATTTGAATATGCGGGTGCTAAATCCTTAAGATATATTTTTCCACCACGTACAGTTTCAGTTGAGAGTATTTGTTCTGAAATAAGATCGATTTCTAATTCCAGTAACTTCTTATACTCACCTTTTGATTTGTATTCTCGACCCAAGAATGAAATCCTAGAACTCTTGTTGTTATAAATACCGAAAAGTTCATCATCAAAGAAATATTTATAAGAGTCTAAATTAAAAATGACTGGTAGATTGAGGCTTGAGACCGAAAGAATACCTTGAATTTCAAATCTTAATGCATGCTCTCCTGCATTCAGTACGAAATTAACCTGCTCTTCTGTATTTAATAAACGCTCATAAACCACAGTCCCAAACTGATAGGCATCAACCTTTTCACCAGACTGAGATAAGGTATAAGTGGCCTCATTCGTAGTATTAAAAATAAATTCTGATTGATCAGTTTCTAAAATAATAAATTCTTTATTAGGAACCAATAAGAACTTATCCTGAAATGAATGTATAGGAAAAATATTCTGTGGAACCAATAGAACTCTAAATTTAAAGCATTCTTTAGGTTTTGATCTCTTAATCTCGAAATTAAGATATTTCGGTATTCCTTTAAACTCAGTCTCTAAACTTAAGGTTGTTTTTTTAGCGGAACGATTATTCACCTTATAATTCAATAACTTTCTAAATTTAGGTGAGATTTTTATTTCTTCTTCAGATAATTGCCCTTTAATAAAAGTAAGATCCAGATCAATGAGTGTCTGAGTTGGACATACTTCTATTATTAAATGATGATCACGACTAGAAGAACCACCTTTTTGAGAAGCTTCACCTTTCGTACGATGATAATATTTGCTGGCTGAAGTATTTAGATCAGAAAACTCTATAAGATCTACAGCATTTTTCTGTCTCTCTTGCTGACATTCACCAAAGTCTAGCGTTGTTCTCCATGAATCTAAATCCTTATCTGAAAAAAACTTATCAATAAATTTTTCGCTAAAATCTAAATCAATTAACTTTTCAACGTACTCAGTTGGAAATTGTTCAACAATATACTCAATGTCTTCTTTGAGACGCTTATTTTCATCTAATCTTTTTTCAATTTGTGCAATGCTTGCATGATGCCAATCTTGTAATGCCGCATCATTCAAATAACCTAGTTCATTAAATTCTATTTTACCATCCTGAACTGCATTAAATAATTCCCTGAAACCAAACATGGTTGCGCCATCAGCGCAAATGAGCTCAAACTGATGACTCAACAGTTGCTTTGAAATCTCATGATCTTTAAAAGAACTTTCATTAATAAAACTCAATAAAGCATCATAAATAGCTTTAGGACTCCAAATATTATCCGTTAGTGTCAAATCTTTAGAGGAATTATTTAAAGTATCTAAAGATGAGTTATGAATGATCAACAAAATGGAATCTTTAAACTCGCCAATCTGGCTTGATACCTGATCTCGTAAATATGAAATATAGTTTTCTGAATATCCTAAGTCTGCATCTGAATGCAAGACTGGGATAATCTTATGTTCATTCAAGATGAAATATTTGATCTGCTCATCATGTAAAGAAAAATAAAATTCTGACTTACGGATAAAAGCTTGGAAAAGTTTTAAACTATTTTCATCATCAGGTGATTTAAAGTGCAGTTTCTCACCAATCGTTAAGTTGTTTTGCGCCCAATCAAAAAATAACTCAACTAAAAAATCTTCATATTGTTTTTTTGACATAGATCGCATCCCCACTATCACTCATTTTTTCTACATTACCTAAACGTTCGTAAAAACCAACCAAAGCTTTTCTACTTTCTTTATCAAAGAAGATCCCTCTTAGCTCAAATTCTTTGATCACTTCATATAAACGCAATTTATCTCTTTCACCAATAACGAGATTTGTTAATAACAATAAATATTCTTGAGTAAGTACAAAGACTGTACCTGCACTGCCTCGTGTCTGAATAAATGGTTTTAAAATAATATTTTTAATTGTTCTTACAATATTTGAATTACGGCTCGCTCTTGTTTCACCTTTCGCAAATTGCGCTTTATAAGCTTGATGCAAAGCTTCACAAGCAGAATGAACAGTGTTGAATTTATTTCTATTTATTTTCAAGTTTCTATTTTCTATAAAAGCATCAAAATAGGATTCTAAATTTGGTAAATCATCCTCTTCTAACAATGTAACTATTTTCCATAAGGGATATTTATGACCTTTGCTACTTTCTAAACTCTCGCAAAGTGCTAAGGTTGGAAAAATAGAATCTAAATTTTTCTCTACCAACTTATATCCGCTTCTTTGTAGTGAAGCTCTTTCTCGACTAGCTTTTTCAGTATCTAATATAAAATAACAGTCCTTTATATCTGGCTCACTCGCCTCTTTCCAGCCATTAATGATAATCGATAATTGTGCTGTATATAAAAAGGTATACAATTCCAAAAATAATTGTATATTTTCTAAAAAGTATTTCGAATGATTAGTAAGAAAAATTAAATCTTTGGAAAAAATTGAGGAAAGCTTCGGTAGATAAGTAATCAAACCATCGTAATTTGGATACTGGCTTTGAAAGACACTTTCAAATTTTTCATAAATTTTTTGCTCTATGAAGTTTAAATTCGTAACATCATTAGTATAGATGAATTCATTTTTTAAAAGTGTCTTTAAAAGAGCGACTATTCTTTTTTCAGCTGATAGCCCTTGAGACTCATCAGTCAATGAAAATATCCGTAACTTTGGCGAAATTTTAGCAATATTATTTTCTCTAAAATAAATATTATTAATCATCTCCCAAGCTTTCTCATCTAAAAAATCTGCTTTAAACTGCTGTTCTAGATCTTTATAAAATTGATCAAGATTCTCTCTCAATTTGTTTATTTTTTTTTCAGCAGTTAACCCATAAAGTTCGCTTAAAAATAAATTTGTTACTAAATCCCAGTCAAAATCATTACTATTCTCATTGGTACTAATAGGATAGAAACTTGCCATACTGTTACTAGATGGCTTTAAATCTGCTTTTAAATACATTCTCAGTACCCTACTTCTATACAGTCTTCTTCACGAATAAATTTAACTTCAGAAGAAGTTGACTTGAAACTAATTTCGTTTGATTGATTTGCAAAAAGTAGTAATCGATTTACAAGTTCATTCAATACAACGACGACACTTCTATCATTTTTATTTGGTCGATAACCTGCTCTCAATTTACTGAATAATTCATAGAGATTAATATCAAGACTAAATTTCAAATTAGGATCATTTTTATCTTCTGAAAATCCTTTGATCATAATATTTGCATCAAAAAATCCTCTATTTTTTTGAAATTGACTCTTTTGAATCTCAGAAAAATTGGGAGCTAACTTTAGATTAGAAATAACTTTGTAATCCCCATATTCAACCAACAAAAATTGATCATCTTCCAAATAGGGTGCTTTTTTATTAATATATCCCCTAATTGCACTAATTAATTCTTTAGTATAGAAATTACGAAGCACTGGTCGAGATCGAACTGCATCATAATAAAGATGATGTCTATATATCTCCAAATAATCTATAAGCAAACTCTCTTTAAAATCATCAAAAAATTTTTTATGATAATTATTACCTAGATCTAGTAATTTTAATATATAGAACAATCTAATATAAGCATTAGAACACCCTAAATCATTAATCATTAGATCATTTTTTAAATCTTTCTTAAATTCTTCAAAATCATTAGAAAGACTATTCAACTCATATGCTATAAGAAAGCGATCAATCACTTTAGTTCTTAATTTTGCAGGATCAAATTCAATTATCTTTTCTAAAATTTCGTTTTCATTGCAGGAAAATAGATTATTGAAAAGATAATTTTTCTTAGTTATTAACTCATAAATTAGATCTAAAAATGTTCTTGCCGTGATGAACTGATTTCTAAACAATCTAACTTTTAAAAATAACTCAATAAGGACTTCCTGAATTTTTTCATTACATAGCAACTTATAATTTACAAATTTAAAATAATCAGCACTATTTATTCCTAGCGTTTCATCTTGCACATACAGCTGGTAAAGCATAGAGCTTGGAGATGTTATCTTCTTTAAAATTCTAGAAATAAATTCACTTTTATATCCATTTTCAGTAATTTCAAATTTTGGATAATCTTCAAAATTTACAAATTTGAAATCCTCAGTATTTTCATTTTTTTCTAAATATTTTTTTAATATATCTTTTATTTTTTGTTGTTCTGCATCTTCTGCATAATTTCCTAACATTCCAATATTGATCCCAATGACCAATGAATGGGCACCATTTAGAAAGTCTTCAAAAACTCTATTTAGGGTATCAGTCGCAGTGTCATGAGGCTCAAAACTATGTGTTGCATCTAAGTGAAACTTTAGATATGGTTTTTCATACTTTTGCTTCGCTCTTAGCATCAGCTCAGACTTTCCATCTCCGCTACTTCCACATAAAAATATAACGCATTTAGACGTAGAATCAATTTGCTCTAGTAACGAAAAAAAGTCCTTTTCAATAGGCATTTCAACATAAAGATCAGATTTGATTTTAGATAATTCTAAATCTCGATCGCTTTCTGTAGAAACAGCAAAGGATGATGATTTAGATAAAATACTTAAGGCCTCAACGAATTGCACCTAGATACCCCTCTCAGAATATAATTTTATAACATGTGAAGTTTTGCCAAAGAAAACTCATAGTCTTCTGTTTTTCCAACATTTCTTGAGGCATAGGCTATCTAACGCCAAAAAAATTTCTTACCTATTATCATAAATTTAACTTTTTATTCCAACTCTATAAAAACAAAAACTCTTTTTATTTTAATAATTAAAATAAAAAAGGGCTAAATGCAGTAATCAATAGAAATTGAAGTGGTCATATCTGTTTACATGGTTTATTTCTATTTAGACAAATCAACAAATATAACTATCTTTAAGCCAATTTTTTCGACACTATATTTAGCCGCTCTTCATGACGATCAGGCCGTTTATCTACTGTAATCCACTGTTTTAATACCCTAACCCCATTCAACTGGTCTAACAATTCCTGAGCCTGCTCTTCATTTAAGTCAGTAAACGCCCTACCGCCTTTTTCTCGATCTGTTGTGCCGTATTTAAAAGACATATAGCAGATACCGCCACAGCGTAATGCAGAATGAATGCGCTTTAAAACATCAGGAAGTCGGTTACGATCACAATGTAATAAAGATGCACATGCCCATACCCCATCGTAAATATCCTGCACTTCAATCTCATAAAAACTTTGCTGCTGAACAGCGATACCAGTCAGTTGGGTCGCTCGTTCGACCAATGCCGTAGAATAATCGATGGCATCAATCTGATAGCCTTTATTTTTAAAAGCCAAAGTGTCGCGTCCTGAGCCACAGCCCAAATCCAAGATTCGTGCAGATTCTGGTAACTCAGCTAAAAATGGCTGATACAGTGTTTCCATATCTACGTTTAAGGTTGCTTGTGCAAACTCATCCGCATATTGGTTGTAATAATCTATTGTTTTCATAATTGAGGCTTAGGCTAAACACTGACCCCAGTCTACTAAAAAACAAAAAGATAAGGGAGCATTTGCTCCCTTATCTTTTTAGTCAAATAAATCTGCTCTTACTTCTTCCAAAGTACGATCTGACTTGAAACGATTACATATAGGATGAATAATTGCTCCATTTTCTAGAATGCCATAGCCACCTGCTGCTTTCGATTCTCGATGATCTACTTCAGTCGATTTAACGTATAGAGCACTATCACATACTTCGCAATAGCTCCATGTTTTCTTTTCCTCACGTTGATACAGATTTCTTTTGGTAGCGAGTGAAAAATTTAGAGGTTTTTTCTTCTTTGATGGTCTTACTGATTTCACAAAGCTCACAACATTATCAACAATGCTTTCATCATAATCGCCACCAAAACGTTCAAGGTAAAAATCGTTAAAATTAATATAATCAAATGATTGACTCATCGAAAGAATGACGGTGTTCAAACAAACTTCATCTTCAAAATCTAAATCCATATTTAGTCCAATACAGATAAAGGCTTGATACACGTTCTTCAATCGCTCATGTGATCTGATTCCGCTACCAAACTTACCGACAGTTTCTTTGATCGCCACAGGAATTTTATCAATTAAACTTTCAACACTACGGCGTGCTCGGGTAAAACCAATAAAATCTAACTTCTTATTCTGTATTTCAAAACTGCCTTCTTCAATTTCAAAGACGATAGAGAACCAGGCCAAAAAGGATGTAACTTGAAATCGATTATCTTTATAAAAATATAGTTTCGGGTGTAAACCTAAACTTGGAATTCCAATGCTAATTTCTGGTGTAGCGATACGACACAGCACAACTCTGAGCTTTAGTATTAAATTTTCTACACGCTGACCTTGGTCTATACTGATAGTATTCTGACAAGCATCACCAAACATCATATTTAGGAGTTCATTGACTAGGCCTATTTTTTTACCGTGTGCTAAATCTGGCTCTAAAAGTATCATCTTAAAAAGATGATCGTGAATTTGCTCACCTAAAGCGATTACTTCATTTATCCGCTCGTAATTCAGTTCAGCTAAGTTGGATTTATTATCGTTTATGTAACAACACACATAAATCACATAAAAAGCATCACTCCCCCTATTCTGTAAATGATATTCTTCATCTGGATCTAATCGTTTCGTATCTGAATTGATTGAACAAAAGGCTTTCCGAGCCTCCTCAGGTGTCCCAATTACTTCAATAAAATTAATTTTGGTTGATTTTAATTTTTGCTGAAACTCAGAATCACTACATAACTCTTGAAAATCAGCTAATCCACCTAATCGATGACGAATCTGACGAATATCTCGTTTTTGTGACGGCGTGAATTTCGGAGCTCCAACTACCTGCTCATCAATAAAGTATCTTTTGATCCAAGCATAAATGATTGAAATCCTATGCCCACCATCGATGATATAAATATTGCCAGCAGCATCTTTCCAATAGCGAATGCATAAATTGACATTACGATCATTCAAACAATCTAGAATAAACTCCTCAATTTCATCAGGGCTCCAACATTCTGTGGAACGTTGATTATCTGCCTTATATAATTTATCTAGAATTTCATGTTGAGCGAAATCATAAAGTGATAACTCAAAGTTGTTGTGTTGATTTGAGTGCGACATTTCGTCAAGCAGCATTATTTTTCTTTGAATAATATTGGTTAAAAGCTTAGTACGGGCCATTTTATTTTCTCTAGGCAATACTTCTCTAGATCTCGTGAGATTACGAAATTTATAAAAGTAAAATTAATTAGATATGACTAAAATTTATTTCGAAAATTTTATTCTTTCAGAACAAAAGAAATGGCTTGGAGAAAATAAGGGATATTATAGAAAGTGTTCATGTTTAGTTCCTGTAGTAATTACAAACAATCTTCCATCTTTTCCACGAGATGGAGGCAAGCCAAACAGGGGTGGAAATACCGTACTACAGAAGACGGCCAGTCATAGACTGCCCTGCTTGGCCTACCATTACGATAGGCTAAACATAGTTAACGCAAAAAACCGCCAAAGCGGTTTACTGCTTCTGTAGTAAATTCAGGTTTCCACGCCTGATCACAGATTTTGCTGTAACATCTTTATCTTATGTGCATAAATTCAATTGGTCAAATTTTATGATTAATATTTAACCAGTTAATTAAAAAAATAATTACCTATATTTTTAGAAGCTTAGGATTACAGATTTGTATCTTATAATTTCTACAATGATATAAACTGATTGGAATAAAACTCTATATATTTGAGCAGCGTGATTTAATAAAGGAAGTAGATTGAAACTGCAAATCTTATCAGACACCCACAATTCTCAATATGCTTTACTAGATGAAGCTGATGTGATTATTCACGCTGGGGATTTTTCGAATCGCCTAAGTGGTGCTATTGAGTTTGCAGAAACATGTAAAAACCTGAATAAGAACTTTATTTTTGTTTTAGGTAATCATGATTATTACTGCTCAAACTACAATTTAGTCGTAGACTTTTTAAGAGAAAATTATCCTCAAAATGCTCTGCTTGATGACAACCATATCAAGATACAGGATAAAATATTTGTTGGCGGTACATTGTTTACGAACTTTCGTTCCAACTCAGCTCGTACAACCACTAACGAACTGCAAAAATTTAAAGAAGATGCTGAACAATCTATTTATGATTTTGATCAAATCATGATAAGTAGCGATAATCGAACTATAACAGCTGATGACTACATTGCACTATTTCAACGATATCATCAAAATATTATGCAATTTAAGGGGCTAGACAATGTAATCGTCATTACCCATTTCCCTCCTCATTTAGCCTGCCTTGATCCGTATTGGGGTAAACATCCTGTTGCATCAGCCCTTAATCCTTATTTTATAAATGACTTGGATGTTAAAGGCTTTAAACTTTGGATTTCAGGGCATACGCATACATCAGTTGATACTGTAGTCGACGGATGTAGATTAGTGATCAATCCTTTAGGGTATCCACAAGAGCAAGGAAAAAATGGGTTTAGAGAAAATTTGATCATCGAAGTTTAAATTGTCATACTCGTATTAAACAAATTCAACCCAACTCTAATGTCAAACTTCCTGTAGGAATGATAATTAAACTTCCACAGTATCTAAAACCAGGAAAAACTCATGTCAATTCATTTAGATTCAGAAGATGATAGAAGGAATAAACTTGCAGATCAAATACTTAAAGATCTACTCGAGATCAATAAACTTCAAGGTAATTCGATTAAAAAAATGAAAGCAGACCAAAATGGTGTTTTTTACGTGGAACAAGAAATATCAACTGAGGACTTCCTCAAGATACTCTGAGCTTCTCTCATTAAAATAATATCATAAGCTTTAAGGTATTAAAAACTTAACCAAATTGTATCACCTGTAGTTGCATACATAGTCTCAGCAGTTTGTTTTAACATGTCACATTCATCAATTTCTATTGCTAAATCATCACACTGAGTATGATCACTGTCATTGATAGAAATTTCGTGCGATTGAACAACTGCACCATGTTGAATGAGTTTAATTCTATCTTGCCTTAAAAGTTGCTCACCTCTGTAACTAGCACGCATTTGATTTAGAGCTTGAAGACGCCTTTCATTTGTAGTCATTATTATTTTTCTCGACATCAATTGTCTCCTTGATTTTTATCTGAAACTAAGATTAATAAATTAAAATTGGGTAATGATCTAACTATCCAGCAATCTCGCCTTAAAATCACGGCGATCAAATAAAATTTGATCAATACATTTAAAATCAGTCCAACCCTACTTTTATCAACTTATTTAATAAATTAAATAAATTCAATTTACTAGAAAAAAACCAGCTTATCTTCAATATTGATGTTTTAGGCAAGCTTCAGCTTTTGAGTGTTTTTACAACAAAGTAGAACACTAATCAAATACTCTAAATAACATTTCACATAAAATTCACTATCAGATACATACTCTTTAATTGGAAGTAAAACGCTGAAATTTATAACTGCAAAAAATTCGGCCGATGCTTTTAAGCTAGATTAAGTAAATTGTATCAAATATATATTTATATAGGTGTATTCTTCCGTGGCTATAGAATTTGTTTCCAAATCAAAGTTACCTACTGCATTTGGCGATTTTGAAATTATAGCATTTCAAGATCAAAGTACTGGTGAAGAACATATCGCTCTTGCTAAAGGGATGAATGCCGCTCCCAATCAACCTGTACTGGTCAGAATACATTCAGAATGCTTAACAGGTGATGCTTTTGGATCACTCAAATGTGATTGTGGTCCACAATTACACTCAACTATGAAGATGATTCATGATGCAGGTCAAGGTGTTATTTTATACCTGCGCCAAGAAGGCCGTGGCATAGGACTAACCAATAAAATTCGGGCCTACGCACTTCAAGACCAAGGACATGATACCCTTGATGCCAATTTATTATTAAACCTGCCAGCAGATGCTCGCAAGTATGATATGTGTACAATAATGCTTGATTATTTACAAATAAAAGACGTCAAGTTAATTACGAATAATCCATTTAAAATTAAATCTTTATCTGATTTAGAAATTAATGTTGTTGAACGTATTCCTTTAAAAGTTGGTTTAAATAGCTTTAATAAAAATTATCTCGAAACAAAGCAAAAACGAATGTCACATCTATATGATAATAGTGATTTTTAAAAAGTGATCACTTTCAGAAAAAATCAACATACAAAGTTCCATCTCCCTTAGGGAGACGGTTTTATCACATATGGTTCTTGTAAAATTAACTTAAAAAACTGTGATTAAAGAAACAGGATATTATTTATTTTCTTTAAGTATTTGCGAAAAAACTCTGACCTTTTCTAAAGTCGCATTCATCCCCTTATTAAAAAAAGTATCGACGAGCGCTGAACCGATAACAATCAGATCTACTTTATTGGCTAAGGCTTTAACATGACTTTCATTTTTGATCCCAAAACCAATTGCAACAGGAATCTTAAAAATAGGCTGGATTTCAGCAATCTTTTTCTCAAGATTAGACAGATTGAAGTCTCCTCCTGTTAAGCCATTTTCTGCAACATGATATAAAAAACCTGTCGCGCGCACTGAAATTTGTTTTAACCTTTCAACTGGGGTAGTCGGGGCAGTCATTGCAATTAAATGCATATTTTTTTCGTTTAATTGCACTTCAAAGTTTTCTCGATACCCATATGGAGTATCTAAAATCAATATTCCGTCTATAAAATTTTCCATTTCGGCGACAAGTTTGTCGAAACCATATTGCATAATCGGATTTAAATAAGTCATTAAAATTATTGGTGTTTTTTCATCATGTAGCCTGATTGCTTTTACCAACTCAATGGTTTGTTTTACCGTTTGACCTGCACTTAATGCCCTAAGATGTGCTGCCTGAATGATCTCACCATCTGCCACTGGATCTGAAAAAGGAATGCCAACTTCAATAATGTCAGCCCCAGCTTGACCTAATTGGCTCAACAGACGACAACTTTCTGCAAAATTAGGATCTCCAGCAGTAAAATAACAGACCAGACCGCTTCGATTTTCCAGTTTTAATTGCTCTAATTTTTGATCTAGACGGTTCATGCTGTAGCTCCTGTAAGATATTTTTTGACTGTATTTAAGTCTTTGTCACCTCTACCACTTAAATTGACAATAATGATCTGTTCTGGCTGCATTTCTTGAGCAAGTTGAATCGCATACGCAATCGCATGAGAACTCTCAAGTGCAGGGATAATACCCTCCTGTTGGCTTAAAAGCTGAAATGCATTTACAGCTTCTTGATCAGTTACAGCCGTATATGTCACACGTCCTGTTTCAAACAGGATGCCATGCTCAGGACCGACACCAGGATAGTCTAAACCAGCTGATATAGAATGCCCTTCTAAAATCTGCCCATCTAAATCTTGTAATAAATAGGTTAAATTGCCATGCAGCACACCGACTTGACCTTTGCAAATAGAGGCGGCATGTTCACCAGTATGTGTTCCTTTTCCACCCGCCTCAACGCCAAACATTTTGACATTCAGGTCTTCTAGAAAGGGATGCATCAACCCTAATGCATTTGATCCACCACCAACACAAGCAACTAAGGCATCAGGCAATTTATTTTCTTTGAGGAGTATTTGGTTTCTGGCTTCTAAACCAATAATTTTTTGAAATTCTCTGACCATTACGGGATATGGATGAGGGCCTGCACCAGTACCCAACAGATAATAGGTTGTATCAACATGACTAATCCAGTCACGTAATGCTTCGTTCATCGCATCTTTTAAAGTCCCACGACCTTTTTGAACACTTCTGACTTCAGCACCGAGTAATTTCATGCGTTCAACATTCATTTGTTGGCGCTGAATATCTGTTTCTCCCATAAAAATGGTACATTTCATCTTAAACAGTGCGCAAACCGTTGCTGTTGCAACACCATGTTGTCCAGCACCAGTTTCTGCAATGATTCTGGTTTTCCCCATAAATTTGGCTAATAAGATTTGCCCAACACAATTATTGATCTTATGTGCACCCGTATGGTTCAAATCTTCCCGCTTGAGATATATTCGAGCACCTCCTGTATAAGCTGTTAGGTTTTTTGCATAAAAAAGAGGACTAGGACGACCAACGAAGTCCGTTAAAATATGTTGATATTCAGCCCAAAATTCAGGTTTATGCCGAACAGTATTAAAGGCTTGCTCTAATTCTTGAAGTGCTGGCATTAAGCTCTCTGGCATGTAGCATCCGCCAAATTTACCAAAAAATCCCAAGTCATCAGGACCATTACCTGTATAAGGGGTTGTCATCTCATATCTCTTTTACTATCAAAACTTGTTTGATCTTAAAATATTTTCATTTTTCTGATAATTGATATATTTTGAGTTTATGGTGTTAGAAAATTTTACAACATGAAACGTAGAACATTACCTCCCCTTAATGCTTTAAAAGCATTTGAAGCAGTTGCCAGAAATAAAAGCTTTAGCTTAGCTGCGGAAGAATTGTGTGTCACCCATAGTGCGATTAGCCACCAAATAAAGCAGTTAGAAGAATGGTTAGATAAAAAATTGTTTATTCGGCATTCCTCTACCATTTCTCAGACAACGGATGCAGAAGAATTATCTCGAGTTTGTACGCATCTTTTTAATCGTTTAGAAGAATGTATCTTTGAGTTAACAAATAAAACGTCAGAAGTAGAAGTGGTAATAGGCGCTTCTCATAGTTTTATGGCAAATTGGCTGATTCCCCGATTAGAAAAACTCGAAGTCATTTACCCCAATATCCATATCAAATTAATGACATGTAATGACTTAAAATTGTTAGAAAAAGAGAAAGTTGACATATTTATCAATAGCATCAGTGAAAATCATATACTTCCCAACTTTTTGAATAAATATCTTTTATTTCCCGATAACATGGGGCCTGTTTGTAATCGTGAAATAAATCCTCTTCATACAAAAAATGATCTTTTAAATTATCCATTACTTCATACCCACTCAAATAAAAGTGCATGGCATACATGGTTTGATCAGTCCAAGATTCACTTTTCCCCAAAAGCGAATGATCGTTATTTTGATAGTCTCAATTTAATGATAGAGGCGGCTGTTTCAGGCTTAGGAATTGCGATAGCACCTCAAATTTTAGTAGAAAAAGAAATACTAAATGGAAGAGTCTTTGCCCCTTTTGGTTTTATCTATTGTGACTATAATTTTTATGCCATAGTCAGAAAAAATAATGAGAATCCTGATGTCATGAATATCATTCATTGGCTAATGACTGAAAAAAAAAGAGAAAGTGAAATCTAATCCTTAATCATCAAAATTCTATTCAATGTACTGTCTTTAGTATCTATCTTCACATTCTGTTCACTTTAGCCTCTCTAAATTGGGGGGATAAACTGTGAAGATGGACAGTCAATATGAATCAAGTCAAAACGTTAATGGCAATTGCCTTATCCTTACCAGTGCTTTTCCTGTCAGGATGTAAAAGTGTTCCTCGTTATTCCTCTGATTATGCAAATGCCAGAGCGAGTATTCAGGGAATACCCTTAGATGATACAAAAGCACTAGAAATCGGTACCCGCTTCACTTCGGCATTTAATACCTTGGGCACACCTAAATTCGTTGAAAATGCTGGAGCACTGTATGCAGATCAGCTTTTTATTAACGATACTCTGTCGCAATTTTCATCGCGTAAAAAACTGCTTGAACATTTTCAAGGTATGAACCAGCGGGTAAGTAATGTAACTGTCAGTCTATTAAATACTTCATATCATCAAGACTCTGCCTATGTGCATTGGCATATGGTTTATGATTTTAAAATGTTCGGCAAGACACGAACAATGGATTCATTTGGAATCAGTGAAATAAAGGTCAACCCAAACCATCAGATTATTTTCCAGCAAGATTTCTGGGACCCGGCGAATGGTCTGTACCGTTCCCTACCTTATGTCGGAGGGGCCTATTCATGGCTACTGCCTTTCAAAAAATAGCCATCAGTACCACGTTACTGATGGGATGTAGCTTCAGTTCATGGGCGCAAGCGCAAAGCTTGAATCAATGTGGCAATGGCCCGCTGATGGTGGGCCAAAAACAGGTCGGTATGGCCAGTTATTTTGCCCAAAACTGTAGCCAATCCTGGAAAGAGCAGACGATCCAGATGGACTTTTCCTATACACATAATATTCCTGAATGGGCATTTAAGCGTGCAGCTACACATCTGCTCAAGCGTAATGTCAAAGACCCCAACATCCAGGCCATTTTCAATCCGATCAGTGATTTGTATCGTCCGGTCAGATCAGGTGATCTGTACCGCTTGAAATACAGCCATGCCACGCAAACCCTGAGTTTATCCCTCAACCGGAAAAATTTAGGGCAGCTGCAGCATCCGCTGGCCCAGCAATATTTTAATATCTGGCTGGGTTCGCAGCCATTTAGTGCTAAATTAAAACAGCAATTATTGAATTAGTCTCTGCCGCTATGTCCAAACATTTTATCCTCATGGTTGAAGACCATTATGAACTGGCCTCTACCTTATGCGAGTTTCTGGAAGAGCATGATTTTGTGGTGGATCATGCCCGCAATCTGAATGCTGCGCGCCAGCTACTGAAACAGCAACGCTATCATATCTTGCTGTTGGATATTAACTTGCCAGACGGTTCCGGTTATGAACTGTGTGAATGGCTGCGTCATGAAGAAGGTCTGGACCTGCCAGTGCTGATGCTGACCGCTCGGGATACCTTGGACGACAAACTCAAAGGCTTCAATTCCGGCACGGATGATTATCTGGTTAAGCCGTTTGACTTTAACGAGCTAGTGGTGCGGGTCAAAGCTCTGATCAAGCGTTCGCTGGGTGAAGTGTCCAGTAGCCGTCTGCAAATTCACGACCTGATTTTGGACCCGGCAAGACAGCAGCTGACCCGGGCTGGGCAGAGCATTGAACTGCCTCCGATTCAGTTTAAATTGTTAAAATTGTTGATGCGTCATTCGCCTAAAGTCCTGACCAAACAGGAAATCATGATGGAACTCTGGGGTGATGAAGAGCCGGAAAGTGATGCCCTGCGTAGTCACATCTACAATCTGCGTAAAATGGTCGACAAGCCTTTTGAGCAAAAACTGATTCATACCATATCTGGTGTCGGTTTAAAGATTGCTTTAGAAACCTAATCTTTTTAGGCAGACAGAGATCTAGTTTAAATACACTACCACGATTAAGCCGGTCGTCATCTCCAGATCAACATCCTGATGGGTGCTGAGATAATACTGCCGGTCAAACAGCTCGACCCGCCAGCCCAGCTGCTTGCACAACTTCTGTACCAGTTGCAGGCCAATCCCGTGCCCTTTGATTTCCAGTTGCAGCTGCTGTCCAGATAGCTCCTGGACTTTGGCATTATTTGGCAAAGGAATACCGACTCCATTGTCAGCAATCAGTACTTTATTTTTTTGCAGAATCACATCAATTTCTGTGCCTTGTGAATAGTTCAGCGCATTACGCAGAATATTGCCAAACACCATTTTGGTCATTGACGGATACAGTTTACGTAGCTGTTCATCGAGGTCTTTTTGCAGATCAATCTGCATGCCTTTGGTGTGGCTGACACTTTCCAGATCCTGCACCAGATTTTCCAAACATTCTGAAAGCATGGTCGGTTCCGCGGTTAAAGTATTGGTGGTATTGCGGGCGATAGCCAGCAGAGTGTCGACCAGCAGCTGCATGTCTTCAATGGTGTTATGCAGGCGGGTAAACGATTTGTTGTCACCATAACGGGCCTGACATAACTGCACATTGCCTTTTAAAATGGTCAGTGGAGTGCGCAGTTCATGGCTGACATCCCCAGTAAACTCGCGTTCACGCTGAATAAACTCGCTGAGCACCTGATGGTATTTTTCTAATGCCTGCTTCAGGTATTCCGCTTCCAGATTGGAGTCGGTACGGATGTCCTGAAACGGTGAAACCTGATTTTTCTGGTGTTCCCAGTCAATATGCTCCAGCGCATTCGCCAAACGGGTAATCGGGGAAAAATAGCGCCGGGCGCGGCGATTCCACCACCACAGCACGCTATACAGTACAAATAGGCTGACCATCAGCGGTGCCAGACCAAACAGCCAGACCAGCTTGTTGACGTTGCTTTCGCCAAACACCAGCAGCACATGCTGCCCATGTTTTTCGCCATACACAGTCATGCGTTCCTTGCCATCGACAAAATGCCGGTTCACGCCTTGCTCAAGCTGCATGTGCTGAAATTGGACCGGCGGCACATCGTTCCAGCGGTAACCATACAGGTTTTTGGTATCCGGCAGTTCAGCCGCCGGATTGCGTTCCAGCCGCTGCCAGTAATGCGACATTTCCTGTTCCAGCGCTGTTCTGAGCAAGGAACCCTTGATTACCCAGGCACTGCAGCCAATGCCAATCACTACGGACAGGGCAATGAATCCGATTTGCAGCCAGTAGTAGCGGTTAAACACCTCACCTAGAGGATGATCGCGCTTGTCCTTAAACAGCTTTAACATTGATGCATTCCCCACTGTCCCATCCGATTCGCCGTTCAATTATACGACTTTCTTTTTAAACAGAAAGTGGCCGATCACCCACTCGCGTCCATGGTCATAACCAAAAAGTTCGGCACAGGCCATAAAGAAAATCCGCCAGCGTTGCCACCAGATGGCAGCATCTGCGCCATAGGTCTGTTCAAATAGGGGCTGTAACTCAGTCTGCTTTTGGTCCATATTCTCCAGCCAGGCATTTGCGGTGCGTTCATATTGGGTGCCAGCCCATTGCCAGTGCTGTTCCAGCTGCAAATGCTGCTGAAAATGTAGGAAGGTTGAAGCTGCCGGCATCAGACCGCCACTAAAGAAATATTTCGACATCCAGTCAAATTCATTTTTGACTTCAAACGGATAATGCAGGAAACGGTGACAGAAAATATGGCACCACAACAGGCCATCCGCTTTCAACCAGCTGCTGATATTTTCAAACAGTTTCTGGTAGTTGCGGACATGCTCAAACATTTCCACCGAAACCACACGGTCGAAAGTAGCTGGTTCCAATTGCAGTACATTGACATCGCAGGTGATCACCGTCAGGTTTTCCAGTTTTTTCAGGCGGGCCTGTTCCTGGATATAGTGGCGCTGGGTTGAGGAATTCGACACCACGGTAATGCGGGCTTTGGGATAATGCTCGGCCATATACAGACTGAAAGAGCCCCAGCCACAGCCTATTTCCAGAATATCCTGTCCATCCTGCAACTGTGCACGCTGGCAATAGCTGGCCAGTGCCGCTTCTTCAGCCTGATCCAGTGTGGTATCAGCCTGTTCAAACAGGCTGGCGCTGTATTTCAGACGCTTGCCCAACACTGCCTGGAAAAATGCGGTCGGTAGTTCATAGTGCTGTTCATTGGCTTTGTCAGTCTCGATGGCAATCTCGCTGTTTTTCAGCATATGCAGCACATACATATAGCGCTGGGCTGCGAGTGCCGGGTCGAAGCGTCCTTCCTGTGCCAGGCGTTTTTTGCT
This sequence comes from Acinetobacter sp. YH12137, assembly GCF_013418535.1. Classification (NCBI taxonomy): domain Bacteria; kingdom Pseudomonadati; phylum Pseudomonadota; class Gammaproteobacteria; order Moraxellales; family Moraxellaceae; genus Acinetobacter; species Acinetobacter sp. YH12137. Next base: position 29,581 of record NZ_VPBW01000026.1, read on the forward strand.
TAAAGTACGAATACCGGCCCGAATCAACGGGTCAGGCACTTTGCCGCTTTCGATCAGTTTTAAAGATTGTTGAATCATAAAGTCCATGTATTTACCTACGCTTTGGGTGGCCACGGAATAAACATTGAAGTTCGTCGTTGATAGTCTTTATAGTTGTCGCCGCGATGTGCCAGCGCCTGTTGTTCACTAAAGGGAATCCCGGTGATGTAGTACAGAAATAACCACATCAGCAGCGGGTACAGCCATAATCCATATACACCTGCTGCCAGGCCAAGGATTGGATAGGCAAACCAGTGCAGCCATTCAAAAAAATAATTCGGATGACGTGAATATTTCCATAATCCTTGGTCTAGGGTTTTGCCCTGGTTTTGTGGATTTAGTTTGAAACGGTAGAGTTGCTGGTCAGCGGTGCTCTCACCAATCAGCGCCAGCAGCATGATCATACCTGCCATGAATACCGTAGCCTGTGTCCAGTTATTCCACTGCTGGGCCGGAATATTGAGCAACTCCAGCATCGGATAGGAAAACAGCACCACCAGACCGGCCTGAAACATAAAAAAGGCCAGAAAACCGAGATGCTGATAATCGCCCATGGCCCGGCGCATATTGGCATAACGGGTATCTTCTGCAGTTTCATTTGCATAACGGCGCAGTAGATGCCAGGTCAGGCGTAAAAACCAGATGCCGCTAAACACGCCCAGAAATACCCGAACTAGCAGCGGTGCAGTTTCCATGACCCAGGCCGCGATAATGACGTTAAGTGCAATACTAAAGCTCCAGGCCACATCGACCAGTCCGGCACGCTGGTTATAGGTCACCAGCAGCCAGCTACAGAACATGATAAAGACATTCAGAACCAGTAAATTCAGCAGCATGTCAGCCCTCCTGTTTTATCTCAGCTTAATAAGCACTCGCTTCGAACAGCAGATGCACATCACTGATTACGCCTTCGCGGAAGCCACCTTCGCAATAACACAAATAAAAATCCCACATGCGGATAAAGCGCTCATCAAAGCCAAGCGCCCGTACCTGATCACGCTGCCCCAGAAAACGCTGACGCCAGCAGTTTAAGGTTTGGGCATAGCTCAGACCGATATCTTCCAGATGCTTGAGACGCAGTTTTTGTTCGGACGCGGCCTGGGTCATGACGCTGATACACGGAATAAAACTGCCCGGGAAAATATAGCGCTTGATGTAGTCCACGGTATTCAGGGCTTTGGCATAGCGTGCATCTTCAATGGTGATGGCCTGAATCAGGGCCAGACCGTTCGGTTTCAGCAGCTCACGGCATTTGCGGAAATAGGTCGGCAAATACTGTTCACCTACGGCCTCGATCATTTCAATCGACACCAGCTTGTCGTATTTGCCTTCCAGTAGTCGGTAATCTTTCAACTGGACAGTGACGCGATGTGATAGTCCGGCTGCAGCGACCCGGGCCACTGCTTCATCATACTGTGCCTTGGAAATGGTGATAGTGGTGACTTTACAGCCATACTGCTGCGCGGCATAAATGGCAAAACCGCCCCAGCCACTGCCAATTTCGACTAAATGATCCATCGGTTTCAGCTTGAGTTTCTGGCAGATCAGCTCTTTTTTATAATCCGAAGCCTGTTCCAGACTCATACCCGGCTCTTTAAACACCGCACTGGAATACATCATGCTGCTATCGAGGAACAGCTTGAAAAATTCATTACTCAGGTCATAATGCTCGGCAATATTTTTGCGGCTGCCATCAATCGAATTCTTGCGCGATTTGTACCAGGCCTTTAGCAGCAACTGGCTGGCCTTGGCCACTGTATTCTGATTCATCCGGTCCAGTACATCGCGGTTACGTGCCAAAATGCGGATCACATCCACCAGATCTTCACTGCTCCAGTAACCGCGGATAAAACCTTCTGCCGCACCGAGCACACCATTACGGAACAACAGTTCCATCAGACGGGTATCATGCACCTGAATCACGGCCTGCAGATCGCTGTTTTCGCCGACTGCCCCATTCCAGATGCCTTTAAAAATCAGCTGACCATGCCGTAATTTCAGCAAATGCCGTAATACCACCGGCAGTGTGCTTTGTTCTCCCATGAATAGTGTTTTCATCGCAATGTGTTTCCTTTTTCTTTTTTAGGATGCCGGTAAAACGGAATTTTCTTTTTCCATAAACGCCAGGCATTTAGATAAATTCCGCTGACCATCCTGAAGGGTTCAAGAACTTTCAACACAGCATAACGGTGCTGCTGTGAAGGAACTGTGATGGCTTCCAGTGAAAATTGCATGGTGGCATCAAATTGCAATATCCCCTGCTGAAACAACTGCATATGAATCACATTGTTTTGATCGGAGAAGCTGAAGCGCCAGCGGTAATCCAGTGCCATCGGCATGAATGGCGACACATGAAAGGCCTTCTTGAAGTCAAACTGGTGACTCTGGTACGGCGCATATTCAGTTGCATTGTGCCGGCAGTCGTGGATATAGACCTGACGTTCATTCCAAGGGGTATTGGTAATTTCACTCAGTACAAAGATCAGTTGGTCGGTGGCATCAAAGACCAGATAAAACACCACAGAATTAAAGCGAAAGCCGAGGGTGCGTGGCAAAGCCAGTACACGGATGGAAGCCGCATGTGGTAACAGATAGTTTTCCCGCTTGATCAGCAGACGTGCGACCTTCTGCCGAATCGAGCCACATTCCATGGTCAGAAAATCCCGCTCTTCCAGGGTCAAGAAATTCCAGCGACTGGAAGACCATAGCCATGATTTTTGGGTAAAGCTTGAGAGTTGATCCGGATCAAACCATAGATAGGTCAGCTGGGTCTCAAAAGCATGTGCTTTGGGCAAGAAACGGCGATGCCGGATTTCGGCAGAGGCAATCGCCAGTGGATACATCTGCATCATGTTCTCCTAAGCTGCCTGCTCGGTCTGCTTCAATAGTTGATCAACCACCCATGCAGCGCTACGTGCCCCATCCTCATGAAAGCCCCAGCCCCAGTAAGCGCCACAGTATGAGGTGCGGTTCTGAGCATTGACTTCGCTCCAGCGTTGTTGAGCTTCAATGGCTGGCACATCAAATACCGGATGACGGTAATGCCGTTCTACCCAGACTTTTTTAGGATCCAAGGCAAAATTAGGATTCAGGGTGGCAAAGACCTGGGTTTTGCATTGCAGGTTTTGCAGCTGGTTCATCCAGTAACTGAAACCATAGTGCATACCACTGTGCTGGAATGGAGTCTGTTCGGTGGCCTGACTCGGGGTCACATGCACATGCCAGCTGGCCCATTGGCGTCTGGATTTTGGCATGATGCGGGTATCAGAATGCACCACCATGCGGTTATCCTGATAGCGGAACTTGCTCAGTACGTCCAACTCCTGCACGGACGGGTCTTTCAGTAACTTCAGGCTGTCGTCAGCATGGCTGGCAAATACAACCCAGTCAAAACGTTCGCTGCCCTGTGTCGTTTCAACCAGCACATCATTGGCACTACGGGATACATGGAGAACACCCGTTTTGCGGAAGCTAATATTGGCCTGGGACTGAATCGCACCAACGTAGCAAGCCGATCCACCCTTGACCGTAAGCCATAACGGTCGGTCTTTCAGTTGTAACATGCGATGATGCTGAAAAAAGCTCACCACAAACTTATAAGGAATCTGTCCGGCTTGTTCCACCGGACAGGACCACAGCGCCCCACACATCGGATAAAGATGTTCCTGACGGAAGGCATCGGAATAGCCATGCTGATTCAGATACTCATCAATACTGAGTTGTGCATCAACCTGCTCGACATCCAGATCTTTATTGGCCGTATAGAAACGGAACAGATCCGACAACATCGCGCGAAAATCAGCATTCAGAAAATTTTGTGGGCGGAAAAGCAGGGAGAATTTTTTTGAAGGATTGTACTGTAAGCCGCTGACCTGATTATTCACAGAAAAGCCCATGTCACTGCTTTGCGATTGGATCCCGAGTTCTTTTAGCATCGCGCAAAACAGCGGATAGTTATGCTCGTTAAACACAATAAAGCCACTGTCCACTGCAATCTGTTCGCCATCTATATTGAGCTGATGAGTATCGGTATGGCCGCCAAAGTAATTATTTTTTTCAAACAGCGTGACCTCATGCACTTTGCTGAGTTTCCAGGCGGCATACAAACCGGAAATACCTGAACCAATAATCGCAATTTTCATGGTGATTCCTTCGATTGAATTTTGTGAGTGCCTGCCGTAGCGGCTTTTTTCTGTTTTCGAGCTTGGCTAATTTTACTGGCTTCATAGACCCGTGCTGGAATTGGCTTGAGTCCCCAGACCAGCCCGAGCAAGGCCATGAGTTTCAGCAGGTAATAGGTCACATCAATCTGCCACCAGTAAAAGCCTTGCCGGGTACTGCCAGCATAATAATGATGGTTGTTATGCCAGCCTTCGCCCAAGGTAATGATGGACAGGAATAAGTTGTTGCGGCTGTGATCTTCAGTGTCAAAATCCCGGCTGCCGTAATGATGCGCCAGTGAATTGATACACAAGGTGGCATGGATCAGTAACACGGTAGAGATGACAAAGCCCCAGACCAGCAATTGCAGGCCGGACGTACCGAGTTGTGGCCAGGTAATGGCCAGCCATTCCCCTAATGCATAAATTCCTCCCGCGGTCAGCAGTACCACAATTAAACTGAAGCGATCCAGCCAGATCAGTTCCGGATATTTCAGCCAGTCCTTAATGACTTCTTTACGTGTGGCAAAATTATATTCATTTAAAAACCAGCCGACGTGGCTGTACCAAAAACCATGCGTCGAGGAATGTGGGTCTTGCAAGGTATCGGTATAGCGGTGGTGATAACGGTGATGTGACGCCCACCATAGCGGGCCACGCTGTGCACTCATAGTACCCAGTAATACAAACATGAACTGCACCGGACGCGAGGTCTGAAAAGTTTTATGCGACAGATAGCGATGAAAAAAAGCGGTGATGGAAAACATCCGGATCAGGTAGAACGCGAGCATAAAGCCAATCGCAAACCATGACACACCCACCCAGAACACAGCGAAACAGGCCAGATGCAACAGAATAAAGGGCAAAATTCTCAACCACTGAATCTTGCTATTTTCAGCATTCAGCGTTTCGGACTGTGTGGTTGTAGACCAGCTGTCTATCCATCGCATCAGACTTTTCAACATGGACTCATCCTAAATTTTAAGCGACTGTCTTTATTCTATTTGATGAGTTTAATCAGTCAGATATGAATTTTATGTGAAGTGAAAATAAAAAAGCCGAACTGTAGAGAGACTAGGCAGTTCGGCAAAAGGGTAACAGATTAATGCGGCAATTTGATCAGTTTTGTCACGTCATAACCATAATGTTTTGCAGTCTCCAGATAGGACTGATAGGTGGCCTCATCCAGTTGCGGTTCGCGCGATAAAATCCACAGATATTTATTACTCGGTCCACCTACCAGTGCTACTTTATATTCCGGATCTACGCGTAATACCCAGTAATCACCTTTGCTAAATGGTATCCATCTTAAACCTGTAGGCAAAAAGCTGACCTTCAGTTTGCTGTTCCCCTGATTTTGCGAATACGCAACACCTTCAGAGCTAATTATTTCGCCATTGGCAATTCGGCAGCTATTCAATACCCCGATAGTTTGATCGGCATTGACACTATATTGTGCCGTGATATTGGCTATACATTTACGCTGAAAATACATCGGTAAATGCGCAATTTCATACCATTTACCCGCATACTTCTGGATATCTACCCGATCAACTGCCTGAGGCGCAGCAGTTTCTGCTTGAGTCGTTGTACTTAAGCTGATGATAGACAGTGCTATCGCTGCAAAAGCAGACTTAAATCGCATCTTCATTTTTTAGCCTTGTTGGGTCTCAGGATTAAGATAACCCAGTTAGATGTGAACAAAGCGTGAAGATCAAATGATACGATTCAGTTTTTCCAGATCAGGAAATGCCACCTGAATATTCACTACCTAGGGCGTTATTGCAGCTTATTTGAGAGACCCAAACAGAATTACTTTTTCAAAGCCATTCTTTGCTGTCATCTGCAACAGGTGTTCCATGCATCACATGCTGAATCATGGCATAGGCGATACTGCCCTTGAACGGAATCTCGGGTAACTGATCAAATTTGAAAAATTGCGCATCGCTGAGTTCATTTTCTTGAATCTGAATTTCCCCTCCGTGATATTCTGCCTTGAAGGCCATCATCAGATTGCTAGGAAACGGCCACGGCTGACTGGCTAGATATTGAATATTTTTGATTTGCAGCCCCACTTCTTCCAGCGTTTCACGGCGCACTGCCTCTTCTAGGGTTTCTCCAACTTCAACAAAGCCTGCAATCAGGCTGTACATCTGGGTTTTATTGCGGGCATTTTTTGCCAGCAGAATTTCATCTGTACCTCGGGTAATGATAGTAATGACACAGGGATTCACCCGCGGATATTGGTTATAGCTACAGGATGGACAGACCATGGCATACTGGGTGGCATGCTGCTGGGTGGCGTGTCCGCATTTACTGCAAAAGCGATGATTACGGCGCCATTCCAGTAACTGTACCGCACGGCTGGCCTGTTCAAACTGTGGTCTGCTCCAGACTTGCACCAATTGTCTGATCGGCACCAGCTGATAACCTTCCGGCACCAGTTCATCTTCTTTCAGATCACGGGCAATGATCTCGCCATTTTCCGACAGGTTCAGGTCGTGCTGCAGTTTTTCTACCTGCGGCAACTGAAAATGCTCATCCACCAGTAATTGCTGCTGTCTAAAAATATACGCTTTTGAATGCATGCTCATGACAATTCCTTGATTAAAAAAATCCCATACAGAGGGGTGTATGGGACAAAACTAAGGAAGTTCACATGGAGTAACTTCAAGCCAGATACTAGGCGTGAGCTACTTGAATTACAACCATAATAATTTGTATCTTTTTGATTAAAATCACATAATTTTCACACTACTCATGTATTAAGAAATCATGTAAAGCGAGTTTCATCAACTGGCTTTAGCATTGAAGGGATGAATATTTTGTTATAGCAGTACTCATGATTTCTGTGCGATGTCATCTGGTCGAGTTGGATTGATTCAACACGCAGGATGATCTTTATTTTCACAAAAAATTGAACTGTCTTGACTTACACTGCGCTATCTTTCATAGGGTCTGGAATGGCTATGCGTTTCGGTTTAATTCTGGGTGACCAGCTTCATCATCAGCTTGCTACGCTCAAAGCGCTAGATCGTAGCAGGGATGTGATCCTGATGGCCGAAGTTGTTGAGGAAGCCACTTATGTCGCCCATCATCCGCAGAAAATTGCCCTGATTTTTAGCGCCATGCGTCATTTTGCCAAAGAACTCAAAGCAGAAGGCTGGCGTGTACGTTACCATGCTTTTAAATCTGATAGTCCGATTCGTAGCCTGCTGGATTTCGTAGAGTCACAGCAGCAACTCTTACCAGTCACAGAACTGGTCATTACGCACTGCGGGGAATATCGTTTACAGCACCAGATTGAACAGGATTGGAGCCAGCAGCTGCAATTGCCAGTACAATGCCTCAATGATGAACGTTTTTTCTGTAGTCCGGAGCAGTTTCGGCACTGGGCCAGTCGCTACCAGACACTGCGTATGGAATATTTTTACCGGGAAATGCGCAAGCAGACCGGTTACTTGATGCAAGGACAGCAGCCGTTTGGAGAACAGTGGAACTATGACAGCGCCAATCGTAAGGCCTGGGCTGGCAATCCCCCTTTGCCTGCACCACTTCACTTTGAACACGATCAGATTGATCTGGATGTGCTTGAATTGGTTGAACGTGAATTTTCCCGCCACTCTGGCAGCCTTGACAACTTCCGCTGGGGCACCACACGTAGCAATGCTCTTCTTGCACTGGAGCATTTCATTACCCACAGTTTGCCACATTTTGGCGATTATCAAGATGCCATGGTTCAAGACTCAGACATTCTGTTTCACAGCCTGCTCTCACCTTATCTGAACTGTGGTCTGCTACTACCTAAAGAAGTCTGTGATGCGGCAGAAGCTGCATACCATGCCGGTCATGCACCACTGAATGCAGTGGAAGGTTTTATCCGACAGATTCTCGGCTGGCGCGAATATGTTCGCGGAATTTACTGGCTGTACATGCCAGAATATGCCAGCCGCAATGCACTGCAGCACTCAGCACCATTGCCACAATTTTACTGGACTGGCCGCACTCGGATGAACTGTATGGCTGAGTGTTTCCGTAATACTTTTCAGCATGCCTATGCGCATCATATCCAGCGTTTGATGGTGACTGGAAATTTTGCCTTATTAACTGGTGTAGACCCGCAGCAGATCAGCGAGTGGTATCTGGCAGTCTATGCCGATGCCTATGAATGGGTAGAACTACCGAACACGCTGGGTATGGTGATGCATGCCGACAGCGGCTTGATGGCCAGCAAACCCTATGCGTCCTCAGGCAATTACATCCATAAGATGTCCGATTACTGTAAGCACTGTAGCTACAGTGTCAAAACTCGCACCGAGCTAGATAGCTGTCCGTTCAATAGCCTGTACTGGTATTTCATGATCCGGAATGAGGCGAAATTTCGTACTCATCCACGTATGGGCATGATCTATCGACAACTGGATAAACTTAAAGATCGGCATCAGATTATCAGCCATGCCCAGCAACTTCTTAGCCAGATCAATGAGTTATAAACGATGAAAAAACAGCATCTCCCTGAAAAAATCTGTATACACTGTTTGCGCCCTTTTACTTGGCGCAAGAAATGGCACCGCTGCTGGGAGGAAGTACGATACTGTTCTGAACGATGTAAAAGTGAGTCCAGACAGCGGTCAAAATAAAACGTTTAGAAACGCTTGTATTGCCGTGAACAATAGGCCCGTATTACATCGGGTGAACGCAGCTGCAGATGCTTGGTTTTTCGACCGGTCACGCGTTCACGCCACATTTTAAAGCTACTGGATTTCATATTTTGCCGCATCAAGCGGATTACCGCCGCTTCATTCAAACCGAATTCACGTTGAATGGCTTCAAATGGGGTTCGATCTTCCCAAGCCATTTCGATAATTCTGGATAAGTCTTCTTCAGAAAATTGATTCATGCCATTCTCATTTTTAATCACCATGAAACTTCAATAAGCCTTATAAACTCATTTACATAACTTGATTTAACTTTAATATGACTAAAAGCATAACAATACGATCATGAATTTTTTGTGATTTTTCTCTAGTTTTACGGACTCAGCACAAATAAAAGGGCTAGTTAGACCAGCCCTTTTAAGTTTTAGTTACCTCTATAAGTCGAATATCCATAAGGACTTAAAAGTAGATGAATATGATAATGGCTGACACTTCCATCCACTTTAAAAATGATAGGAACTTCAGGAAAGAAAGTATCTTGATTATTTTTTAAACCAGTCCTGCAAAATTTACGAGCATCAGTCGGTAAAACTGGTGATTCATACGATAATGCTCTGGCTGAAACGGTGAATGGCTTATACAAAACAGAGGTGATTGAATATTTAAAAGCAGATTGGCAAGGTTTAGCAGATGTACAACTTGCGACATTAAAATGGGTAGATTGGTTCAATAAAGAGCGTGTACATAGTGCAATTGGTTATGTGTCACCTTTTGATTTTGAAGCAATGTACTATGATAAAATTAATCCGTTAGGTCAGGTAGCCTAACTTAAATAAAAAGGCTCCGACAAACCCGGTACGGTTCAGTTTTAAAAACTCAATCCTCAAAAAACTCATTGATATCTTTCTCAGTTCTCACTTTCTTCATGGGAAGTTTATTTGCTGCTTTTAGTATCTTCATAATATGTTCATCCCTTCTTATTTCATCTTGCTGATCTTTTTTTGAGGATTCAGTGGCTATTTTTGCACTATCATTAGAAAAAAAATGATCTAACATAATATATACCTCACTCTACCGATTGCTTAGTGTCTTGAGCATTCTTAATCGAAGACGAACTATCAATTAAAGAATGCCCTCGTCTTAAAGCCAGTTCTTTTTGTATTTCTTGATCTGCGGTACTTGTATCGCCATGTTTATGTATATATTCAGCTCTTTTTTCCATAAAGTCCCACTCACGTTGCTGGACATCAACATTCACTTCATTATTTTGCTTTTGACGAGTAGCTATATAGTTATAGATACCAACGCCGCAAATTACGATTAAAAAGAAACTGAGTTGCTTCTTGATACCTCTGCTCACAAAACGTCCTTAAACTTAACTTTTCAACCGAAATTTAGATGAAATTATTGTGATTAATTCAAAAAAAAACAATAAATACTTACAGCTTATAGCTCAACACAAAAACCGTCACTCATCTCTTAGGTTAAAATCTTTATACTCATGAGCATTATCAGAAAATTTAGCAAAAAAATTATTCCAAAAAAAAAAGAAAATTTATTGTTTCTGCATTTTGAATAGGTTCAGGTTCTGCATATCCAATAATCCAAATGGCGCTGTACTACAAATATTCTCAGGTATAAGTTTTTGCTGTGAAGCTGTTTCAGTACTGATAAGATATAAATTATCTTTTAGATGTACAACATGTCCTTTTGAGGCTTCTCGGATACAACGATCAGCATCTATATAGAAACATTTCATTGAGCATTCCTCCATTTTTTTAACTAGGCATCCAATTTCCATAATCGTTAAATTATTTAACGCTGCAATTAAGTCTTAGTTTGATTTATCTTCCATCTCCGATAGACGACTGCTAAAAATAAATCACTCAAAATTTTCTGGCAGGTATTATCTTTAAAATTGTTATTACTAATTTTCAGACTTATCTCTTTTTTCTTTTTAGCCAATTTCAACTCAGTTTCAATCTCCTTCCATGAAAGTTTAGATATTTTTATTTTTTCATGAAAAACTTGCTTATAAATGACCTTTAACTCGCGACAGAATTTACCAAAATCCTGATGCTCTTGTTTGCTTTGAATATACACTTCCATACGTGCATCTATAAGATGTACACGGTACTCAAAATAGTCAAGGATGAAATGATTTCTCATTAATATATTGAAAATTTTATAATTATTTTCAACTAGTAAATTACCTGTTCGATTTTTATCAATATACTTTAAGAGCTTGTCCAAAGTGTTATTTGGACTACAGTTTTCATCATGTTGAAAGTGACGATTTGCATAGAGTTTTACAGCTACATCACTCCCTATTGTACTGATTAAAGTATCCACCTCTCTACCTGATAGAGCGTTCAAAATATGATTGAAGCTTGCCATAAGCTGACGTCTTACCATCATGTCTTGATCTTCTTCGATCACCTCTTGCTCTGCGACATAAGTAATAAAACGATCTGGAAATATCATTTCTTGAATTATTCTCGAGCTTGAATTCAATTTTTCTACAATACTTTTTAGAGTAATTTTTTCTGTCACTTGCGATGTATTGAACTGTTTATTAAATAATTTAACGGGCAATAAGGCTCTGACTATTTTTGCAGATACTTTACTCTCTTCTATACATAGCGCATCAACCACCAATAATGGTCCAAAATGCAAATAATGATTTACTGTCATTTCAATAGAAGAATGTCCTATAAGATGAGCCAGTTTCCTCCATACATCAGTACGAACACCAGTATTATCTAAGCTCGAAAGTAGATAAGTTTTAATTTTGCGAACTTGCTCTGGTGAATAATCAGTCCAAGATTTGATCAGTGAATCTGTTCCTTTCAAAACTAAAGCTAGATTGGTCGCAGCAGTGTGCCTAAAGCTATGAAATGAATAATCGTGTGCTTGGTTCGAAAATAACTGATCAAATATCTCCTTGATCAGATGACTCACAGATCGAGGAGAAATAACTCCCCCCTCTTCGGAGAAAATTAAACCATCTTTGGCACCTAATGTCTTTTGATGAATGGGCACATTCATTTTTTTGTTAATCAAATGAATAACCGACATTAATTCATCTCTAGTCAGTAATTGATCCAGACACATTCCTCGTTTTGCATTACTGGTTTTAAGTTGCCGAGTATAATTATTGTGGATAAAAATTTTGCAAATTTCATATTTTTTATTGATAAAATAGTAATGGGGATCATAACCAATATTTTTGTAGCGTAGATTCAACATCGCCAAATCACTTAGCTTTAATCCCAAAATTTCATTGAGTCTTAGCCCTGTTCTATACGCAAGTATACAAATGACTTTAAGTATGTTCTTCTGGTCTTTAGTCAACTGAGTTTGGACAGCAATTAAATTTTTAAATTGATTAAACATTACTGGAGTAACATAGGACGTTCTACACACTTGCAAATCAGTTGATTGCAGTTGATCTAAATAATTAACGCGAGGCGCATCAAAATTACGTATTAAACTATTGTGAAATTTTTTTAGATTACTTACCGCATGCCCATAACTAGGCAGAGTAAAACTTGAAGTGCGACATAAACCACCTAATTAATTTAAAGGGTTTATGGAGTATATAAAATTGTCATACCATCATCTTAACTTTGAAGATCGTACTGCATTAATGCTTGAGTCAAGAA
>NZ_VPBW01000027.1:0-34871 GCF_013418535.1 Acinetobacter sp. YH12137
TCATCGAAAAAATATGCAGGCTATACAACTTTCTGAGTCAGATAAATATCACTTAAAACAGCGCAATAAGATAGAGACTTTATTCAGTTTATTGAAAGGTCAGTACAATTTAGTGACAAGCAAAGCAGGTAGTGTTCATGGATTTCTAGGAGGGATTTACGCGTCCTTGTGTGCATATCAACTGATCCATAAAAATAAGCCAACAATTCAAATTATGAAGTCATCGGCTTAAGCAGGATTCGGGTTATTCAGTTAAAATCAGATACATTTTGTTATAATAAAATCAAAATTCTCAGGTAGAATATCGCAGATTTAACGAATTAAATATTAAAAACGGGATTTCATGTGCGACAAATTCAACTGGCTTTTTTACTGACTTGCGGTCTCACTTTGACCGGTTGTGCAGTTACCTCTGGTCTGCAAACTTATGATCTACCAGCAGAAGGTATTTATCAAACCGAACTCGGCACTTCAGTCAATGTGATTAAACTCACCCAGGACTCTATGCTGGCCGTTCAGCCTGCTGTACAAAATATTCAACAAGACTATGCCCATTTGTTTAGCACCCCGCATCGTAGCTATAGTTTGAGTCCGGGTGATATTTTATCTATTTCCCTATGGGCCTATCCAGATATTTCAGGAAGTGAAGGCTACCAAATTGACCAAAGTGGTTATATTCACTTCCCGATGATAGGCCGCTACAAGGCTGCAGGCAAATCCCTGACTCAAGTTAACCGCGAATTACGCAGCCAGCTGTCACGTTATTTAAAAACTCCGGATGTGATTGTGCGAGTTCTGTCCTATCAAGGCCGGCGCTATTCCGTTCAGGGCAATGTCATGAAAGGCGGGCAATTTTATCTCAGCGATCAGCCCGTGAGTATCTATATGGCTTTAGGTATGGCAGGTGGGGTCAATGCTCAACAAGGCGATAACACCTCCATGACTCTAGTGCGTCAGGGACGTTCTTATCAACTGAATAGCCTGGAACTGGAAAAAGCAGGGCTGTCACTGCATAACTTGCTGATTCAGCCAAATGACACTTTATACGTAAACAATCGCGAAAATCAAAAAATTTATGTCATGGGTGAATCTGGCAAAAACCAGTCACTACCCATGCGCGATCAGGGCATGAGCCTAAGTGATGTATTAGGTGAAAGTTTAGGTTTAAATCCGCTTTCTGCCAGTCGTAGTAAAATTTATGTGGTCCGTAGCCAACCCAATGCAGTCCATACCGAAGTTTATCATATGGACTTGAGTAGTATTGCCGACTTCGGTCTGGCCAATCAGTTTAAGATGCGCAGTAATGATATCGTCTATATCGATGCTTCTGGTCTGGCGCGTTGGCAACGTGTAATTAATCAGATAGTTCCTTTTTCTGGACTTATTAATACAGCCAATAATCTGGGCAATTAATATGAAAATTCAAAATGTCCTTGTAGTATGTATTGGTAATATTTGCCGCAGCCCGATGGCCGAATACTTTTTAAAACAGCAGTATCCGCAATTGCAGATTGAATCTGCGGGTATTTCGGGTTTGATCGGGCATGCAGCGGATGAAAAAGCCAGTCTATGCATGCAACGTTTGGGGATTGATATGAGTCCGCATATCGCCAGAAAACTCAATGCCGAGATGATTAAACGGGCCGACTTGGTCTTGGTGATGAGTCAAAACCAACAAAAACATATTGAACAGACTTGGCCTTTTGCCAAAGGTAAAACTTTCCGTTTGGGACACTGGCAAAGTAAAAATATCGCTGATCCCTATCAGCATGAGCAAGCTGTATTTGATGATACCTGCCAGTTAATACAGAATTGTATTGCGGACTGGAAACAATATATTTAAATTTGAAATCAAGATTATGAGCCAAAATAGCAATACTGAAGATACGATAGACTTAAAAGAATTATTTTTTTCACTCATTGCCCAGTGGAAGCTGATTGCCCTGTGCGTCATCTTAAGCGTGATCTGCGCATTGCTGTATTTAAGAGTCACACCGGACACCTATTCGGTCGATGCGCTGGTACAGGTCGAAGAGAATAAAGGGACTTCTGCTGCCTTATTAGGTGATCTATCCAATATGATAGAGCAAAAGCAGCCTGCTCAGGCAGAAATAGAACTGTTAAAATCGCGCCTGGTGCTAGGTTCTGCCATTCAGGCTTTAAATTTAGATCTTCGGATTGCAGGAACTGAAAACAGCTTTACTGACCGTTTACTGTCACCGCATGACTATCAGACCGAATATAGCAAAACATCTGTTCTGTTTAAGGACAATGCTAAATCCTTTGATATTCGTCAGTTTGAAGTACCGGCTTATTTTCATGACAAAAATTTACGTCTTGACTTTCAGCAAGGTAAATACACTTTAACTGATCCGGCCACAGAACAGGTGGTATTCTCTGCGCCATTAAACCAGCGCAGTCAATTACAGTCCGGACATGGTGAGTGGAAAGTTGCCATTTATAGCCAGGACCAGTTCAAGGCACCTTATCTTGTTCAAAAGCAATCCCTCCCCGCTGCAGTAAAATCAATTCTCGCCAATTACTCGGTTGCAGAAAAAGGCAAAATGACCGGTGTATTAGGCCTGAATTATCAGGGTACGGATAAACAGCATATTACTGAGGTTCTCAATGCCATTCTGGCTGCCTATAGCCATCAAAATATTGAACGTCGTTCTGCAGAAACGGCCCAAACACTTAAGTTTCTGGATGAACAGTTACCTGAATTGCGCCAACAACTGGATGTAGCTGAGCGAGAATTCAATACTTTCCGTCAGCAATTCAACACGGTCGATGTCACCAAAGAGTCGGAACTGTATCTGACCCAAAGTATTAGCCTGGAAACCCAGAAAGCACAGCTCGAACAGCAAGTGGCTGAGGCTTCTGCCAAATACACCAATGAACATCCGGTGATGCAGCAGATGAATGCACAGCTTGGTGCGATCAATAAAAGAATTGCTGAACTGGAAGGGACTTTAAAGCAGCTACCAGACCTGCAACGCCGATACTTACAACTGTTCCGTGAAGTTGAAGTGAAACAGCAACTGTATACTGCACTGTTAAACTCTTACCAGCAGCTACGAATCGCCAAAGCCGGTGAAATTGGTAATGTACGGGTAGTGGATACTGCCGTAGAACCATTGCAACCGATCAAGCCGAAAAAACTGCAAATCCTGATTTTATCCATCTTCTTGGGTGGTTTCCTGGGTACCTTGCTGGCACTGCTACGCAACATGCTACGTTCAGGCATTAAAGATTCCAGTCAAATTGAAAATGAACTAGATTTGCCGGTATATGCAACAGTACCTCGCTCGCCTGTCCAAAATGGCTATATCAAGCTGGCCAAGAAGAAAAAATATATTCCTATCCTGGCGGTTAAAAACAGTGATGATATTGCGATTGAGAGTCTGCGCAGTATGCGTACTGCAATTCATTTTGCCTTGAGCAATGCACGAAACAATATTGTGATGATTTCTGGGCCTGCACCAGAAGTGGGTAAATCTTTTATCTCGACCAATCTGGCTGCAATTTTGGCACAAAGCCAGAAACGTGTACTTTTGATTGATGCAGACTTACGTCGCGGTTATATCCATAAATACTTTAATCAGACGCCTCAACCGGGTCTGTCCGAGTATTTAAATAAGCAAGTCAATTTAAATCAGGTCGTCAAAGCAACTGATATACCAGGATTAGATCTATTGACTCGGGGCAAAAGCCCAGTGAATCCATCCGAGTTACTCAGTACTCCATTATTTGGGGAAATGCTGACTCAGTTATCCAGTCAATATGATCATATCCTGATTGATACTTCACCTATTCTTGCAGTGACTGACGGGATTATCATCTCGCAACATGCAGGTGTGAATTTATTGATTGCACGTTATGCACAGACTCAGATGAAAGAGCTGGAATTAACCGTCAATCGCTTTGAACAGGCTGGCGTCAAGGTCAATGGCGTGATCTTGAATGATATTCAGCGTTCAAGTGCAGGTTATGGCTATGGCTATAATTATGCCTATGCCTATAAAGCTTCAAAAGATGGTGATTAAGATAAATTTAATTCATAGCAATTAAATTTGTCTTAAATATAAAGATAACCTCATTGTTATCATAAAGCTTCAAACTAAGGTAGAGTAATCAAATTAGTTTGAAGCTTTTTATATTTATCCTACTATGAAGTTAGTTATAGTCTTATAATGACTGATAAAATTAAAAATAATTAGATCTCTTGCGAAAGTCGTTATTGCAAGTTCATCCGGTTTACCAGTGCAGCGATTAAGTTAATGCGTAAACCGAATCTTTTCCGTCTATTTCGATAGCGTTCACTTAGTATTCTAAATCTTTTCAATTGACTGTTAATGTGTTCGATTACAACTCGTATTTTTCCAATCATTTTATTGTAATTTGTCTCAGCATCAAATAAGGGTAAATTCTTCTTTTTCTTTATTGGCATCAATAATTTAAAGCCATCTTGCTCTAACCCATAGTACCCTAAATCGGTCATAACATAGTCACAATGTTTGAATTTCTTAACTGTTTTTCTTGCCAATTTAATATCATGCTGACTGCCAGACGATATATCTACTCCTATGATTTGTTTGCTCTTCGGATGATAGATCACTTGGGCTTTTAACGTATGTTTCTTCTTTTTACCACTGTAGAACTTACTCTGATTTTTTTTTCGGGCGTTCTATTAAACATTCTGTCGCATCAATAATTACCCAGTTAAATTGTTCGTCTGCTGTGGTAATGCTTCGTTTTGGCAGGGTAAAACGTCTTGATTTCATTAATGCATCTTCAACCTTTTTAATAGTTCGATTCACATTACTTTCAGCGATATGGTAATTTGCCGCCAATTCCAATTGGGTGTTGTAGCTCCGTAAGTAATTGAGTGTTAATAATAATTGATCCTCTATAGCTAAAGTATGAGGACGCCCTAATTTCTTTTTAAGTGATTCTGCTTCTTTTAAAACTTCGACCATTTCACTAAAAACTGCTCGAGGTACACCAACCAAGCGCTGGAATTCAGAATCTGAAAAACGATTTAATTTCTGATATTTCATGAAATCTATATTGAGGCAGTTTTTACTTTCGCAAGAGGTCTATTATAAAAAGTTTCTTAGACATCCACTATAACTAATAAAAGTATCTAATAATAAGATTAATATATTTCAACCAGAAATAATTAAAAAAATAATAAACCTTTATTAAAATAAAAGGAATCTTCTAAAAAATAATTAGAAGAAGTTAAAAATATTTTTTAGTAATAATGAACTTTATTAAATTATTTCACTTCTTTTGCACGTAAATGGTTTTCAGTAACCTCCTTTCTACAAAATCGTGCAGCACCAACTTCTTGATCTGGCGCATTAATTCCTTCTTGATTAAACATCACCTTAGCTGTTTTAAACATAATTTTAAAATCTAGCCAAATGTTATTTTGCTCAACGTATTGAACATCTAAGTCGAATTTTTCTTCCCAAGATAAGTTATTACGTCCACTGACTTGGGCAAGCCCTGTCATGCCGGGGTTTACCTCATGTCTTCGCATTTGTTCAGCGGTATAATGTTCTAGAAATTCTTTCATTTGAGGTCTAGGCCCAACAATACTCATATCACCTTTTAAGACATTTATAAGCTGAGGCATTTCGTCCAAGCTGGTAGAACGTAATTTTTGACCAAATGGTGTAATTCGAAATTTATCTGGTAAAGGATTACCATCCTGATCGAATGCATTTCTCATAGACCGAAACTTAATCATTTTAAAGAGCTTTCCATTTTTACCAGGTCGTTCTTGATAGAAGAAAATTGGTGAGCCTAGATTTCTACGTACTTTATAAGCAATGACGATAAAAACTGGCAACAATATAAATATAGCAGTAAGAGAAATAATAATATCGATTAATCGCTTAACAACTTTTATATCACTCCTAAAAAGGTCAGCACTAGAATATAGATGAGGGTAAGATGTTAAGGCATTTTTTAAAATTAGATCTTTCTTCCCCCGATAATACCAGGATTTTTTTTTCTCTAGCTTAGCCACTTTATTTATCCGTGGAGAAAATTGAATGATTTGGTTCTTATACCCTTCTTTTTCTACAAGATTTTTTTTTAAGAAAATATTATCTTTTTCAATAAATAACGATTTACGTGTTGTAATAGAGCTTTTTACAAAGTTTTCGATCTTATTTTTTTCTTGTTGTAGATCCATTAATAAACACCTCACTATGTCTATCTACGCATCATATCAATTGTATTTTTATTAAAGTAGAGAGACTATTGTTAGCCAATTTCATATTTTAGTTTTTTAGAAATATTATTATTATTTTTATTAAAATATATATTTAACTAAATTTAGTTAAATTTCACCTAATAAAAAACTTAAGTTTATATTTTTTCTATAAATATTAGCCACTTATATTAAATTAAAATAAATAATTTATAATTACACTAGATCAGTTAATAATGAAATATATTTCATTATTAAGGTAAATAATTTTTTAAAATATAGCAAATCTCACACTAAATAAAATGTGACAAAATGTAATTTATTTATAAATAATGAGTCTTATATCACAATAAAATACTATTTTAAGCTTATAATTAAATATATTTCTAATTAATTATACAATCAAGATAACGTTATTTTTATTCTATTGAGACCGTCTTAAATATATAAAACCAGATAAGATAAAAAAATTTAAGAAAACTAGAAATCCACCTCTAATAATAATGAGGTGGAATAATTCAAGTTAAAATTAGGTGATCATAAATCTATACTATAATAATCATGCACAATACCACGTGCACCAAATCTTTCTTTTTGATCAATCAATCCAATGTTTAAGTATTTCCCTTCATTTTCATTAGAAGTACCGAAATCAAATATTTTGGCATTTTTCTTACTTTTTTCTATTAAATGATCAATGAGATAATCTAATACCTTTTTCTCTCTACCTTTATCATTACTAGCCAAATATTGAGTATGAACTACTCTTTCAGTTTCAAAAGTCACTGCTCCTGCCACAATATTTCCATCAAGACAACATTTATATGCTCTTATATTATTAGGGAAACGACTTTTTAATAAATCTATTTCATCTTCATTATGTACAGGTTGTTGGTTATGATGCTGATGGAGTACTTCCCGGATTACTCCCCAAACCATACTAGGTTGATCTACTTCCTCACAGCTGACCCCATTTTTTTTAAGCTTATTGACTGATCTTCTTTTACTTTCTGAGTATGAATATTCTTCATTTAGAGCAATAGAAACACTAATATCTCGTCGATAAAGCTTGGCATCATTTCGAAATAAAGCGTACAAGTCTTCTTGAGCAGGATAATTATGATAAATAACAGGAATGCATTTATATATAATCTTATCAATATTTTTTTGTTTTAAATAAATTTTTAATAAATTAAATAATTCTAGCATGTCAGCGGCATGAACATCTCTAGTAATTAAAAAACCACCAAAAGTTAAACCTTGATGACTATAAAAAATATTATCTTTGATATTTCCAGGCAATAAAGCTACAATTTTCCCTTTTTCATTTTTAAATATTAGTGAGAAATCCTCAAATCGATCAGCATGATATTCCATAAAGTCGCGATTAAACATAAAATGATAATTTTTACATTTTAATAAAAACTCATTCCATATTATTTTATCTGAAGCTTCATATTTATGTATTTGAAAACCTAAGTCCTCTTTCATTATAATACCCATATCTATATCCCAGTTATTATTTTTAAATCAAATATAATTTTCTATTTATTAAGGAAAATACTATTACTTTTTTAAAGCCTATTAATGCCCATCATTTGTAATAGTCTATGGTTTATATGATCCGCATTAAAATTCTTTCTAGCATAGAGAAATCCTTGATAGCCCATTTTATTTATTTGTTCAGGATGTTCTATAAAATAAGTCATTTTCTCTACCAATGCAGCCACATCCCATTTAGGAATAAGGAAACCTGTCAATCCATCAACTACAGTCTCATTGCAGCCTGGAACATCGGTGGTGATTACCGGACGTCCTATAGCCATTGCTTCTTGTGTACTACGGGGCACCCCCTCTCGATAATAAGACGGCAATACAAAAACTGCGCTATTACGTATTCTTCGGTCTACGTCAGTCACAAAACCACTATAATCGATAATACCTGTTTGTATTAGCTGATCTAATTCAGCTTGCTTTAAGCCAGTTGGATTTTCAGGATCTAATCCACCAATAATTTTAAATACAACTTCAGGATATTTTCTTTTTACTATTCTTGCTGCTTCTATATATTCAAATATTCCCTTTTCAGCGATCAATCGAGCTATAAATATAAATGATATATTGTTCTGATTATTCCATTTTGTATAAGCATAATCTTGTAAATTAAGACCAATTGGCCCCAAGACTTCAATCGCGTTTTTTTTATGTGGCAAATTATAATGATGGACTAAATCCTTAGGATCATCATGATTTAAAAAAATAATTTTATCTAGATATGGAAATGCAAGCCGATATAGTGACACCTGTACAAAACGTATGAATTTAGCCTTTAAGCTTTGACCATATTTATGAATAGTAAAAGGTGAGCCTAGTCCTTCAATCATGCCATAAATATAAGGCACTTTAGTCTTATAGGCGGCTAGCGTTGCATAGATAACAGGCTTAGTTGAATATGAGAATACGATATCAGGTTGAATTTCTTTTATTTTTTTAGCCAGCTGATAAGTTGAACGTAGATCAGCCAAGGGATTCAATCCTCCTCGACTAAGCTGATATGTCACTAAGGTGACTCCTAAATCTTGAATTTTGGCCAACCATTCATTTGTATATTCAGATACAAAGGCATAAACATGATAATTCTGTGCCAGACAAGACAAAATAAAATCTTTTCGAAAACCGTAAAGATTAGAGGCAGTCGTTCCAATGATGATAATTTTTTTAGAGATCATGGCTTTATACGCTCTATGAGTTCTAATTGTGCAGCATAAAAATTTTTATCGGAGTCAGAGACTGATGTAACTCTACGCTTATGTAGTATCTGCATTAAGTTCAAAAAATTTAGTACTTTTACAATAATTTTTTTAATTTCAAACTTTAAAACAATCTTATTTTTTTCAAGATCGGAAATAGTACTATTATAATATTTATTGATTACTCCGATCTGGGTATTATAACCACGGATCATTTTTTCTTTTTTTACATTTTCAACTTCTCTATAAAAATATAAAGGTTCCTGTAAAACGACGTAATTAAAATCATTTTTTATCGCAGCTGAAAGCCATAGTTCATAATCTTCAGCTAAGCAATTATCGACTTGGTACGGGTTTCTTTTACACCACTCCTTTCGGGCAAGTAATGAAGGATGCAGGATATTAGTAACACCTTGCAAAATTTCTTTGGGCTGCATTTGATGATTAGAATAGATTCTCTTTCCTAAAATTTCATTCTTGTCTCCAATTGAATATAAGCTGGTGACTACAACATCAATATCTGGATTTTCATTTAGTACTTTAATCTGTTTTTCAAGACGATCGACTGCCATTAAATCATCGGCATCCATACGTGCAATAAAATCATATTTTGCTTCATTGATAATCTGATTTAAGCGGTAGGGTAATCTTCTATTATGCCCATCAGCTATGATACGGATTCTCGGATCATTAAATGAGCGGGCAATCTCTAAAGATCGGTCTGTTGACCCATCATCTACCAGAATTAATTCCCAATTTTGAAAAGTTTGCGCTAATACCGATTTAATGGCATCTTCTAAATATTTTTCAGCATTAAAAAATGGTATTCCTATAGAAATATACATATTTATTCTTCCTTATTATTATTTGAAAATAGCAAAAAAGCGGCCAATAAAAACCAAAAAATCAGTGTTCTTGCGCTATAAGTTGTAAACCCATATAGCATCGGCCCCAAGAATATCAACTTGTTTGAAAATGATAATTTTTTAAATATTTGATATAAAAAGATTAAAAATAAAGAAATGCCGACGATCCCATAATAAAAAAGGATACCTAACCAAGTTGAATGAATTTCGTTCCCTTTCGGGTTATATAACCAGTGCGCACCTTGGCCAGCACCAAAAATTAAATATTGAGGATATTCAAGGAAGTTAAAAAGACCTCGTCCTTCTGCCTGGCTGTCTTTTTGATCCAGGCCTTCGACAAAACGCAGAACCACACTATCAAAAGCCCCTAAATGATATAAAAAGTAACTGAGGGTACTAAAAATGACTAATATGCCAAAAAATACAAATATTCTTTTATTCAGATCCCCTTTTTGACTAAATATAAATCCTAAAGTCAGCATTAAGAAGCCAATTGAAGCAGACCTTGACATGGTCAATAGAATTAAGAATAAAGCTAAAAAATAAACGGTTATCTTTTTTAAATTACTTTCAGAAATATATAAAAAAATAGCACAGGTAGTTAAAACCCAAAATGCCATCTGATTGGGATCATTAAAAAGACCATTGTATCGTGGTTCAAAATTGTAACGACCTAATCCACTTGCCCAGATCGCAATTTCTATTACATAGGAAAATGGAATAAGAAACAGTATTTTTTCATAAAAAAAGTTAACTTGAGAGGAACTCAAATTCATTAATAATAAAAAAAACAACAAGTTAAAGATCCAGTAAATGGTAGAAACCATATAACTGGGATCTAGAACGATCAAATACCAAGCAAAATTTACACAAACTGTATATGCGACAAAGATTAAGGCTACACTTGAGTATTCGATGGTTATTTTTGAGCTACGGCTGAATAATAAAAATATAGCCGCCATAATAAAAAGGTGACTAAATTGTGGAACCCCACTAGACCAAAAATAAAATTGAGATAAGAAAAATGATAGTAAGATAAAGTATATGACTACTTTATCTTTTAAATTAATATCATCTAAAAAAATAATGTTATTTTTTGAATTGCTTTCATTTAAAATAATCATTATCCATTCCTTTTATTATTATCTAATGCCTAGAATCAGCAAAAGAAATGATTAATATTTTTATATTACTAACTAAATTATTTTATTAAACATAGTTAAAATATAATTATTTATATAAAATTTTTTAATTATTAAAAATCTTTTTTTATTAAGAGCCAATAAAAAAATCTAAAAAAATCATATGTTAAAATTTCTGTAGGATATTCTTTTAAAATTTTTATCATCTTTTCTAATGATTTCTTTTTAGATAATAGCCCTAATTCAAATGCATTAATCCACAAAGCTCTCTTTTTTGCTTTATTAAATAAAGTATGATTCTGATATTCACTTAGAATCATCATTCTTGAATCGTGCATAAGAGTCGTTTGCTTATGCATATTATTGTCATGCAACCTATACTTTGCAAAAAGCACAGGAAGATAGCATAACTCCCCTTCTTGCGCTAAAAGCAGCCACATATACCAGTCTTCTATTTGTACTTCTGCGTTATAGCCGCCTATTTTTTTTAAAGCTTGAGTACGAATAAGTTGTGTAGTAGCCGGCAAATCATGTTCTAACAATAAAATCTGATCAAAGGTATAACTTTTTCTTTTTTTAACTCTATTTTTCACAAGATTAGAATCATTATCAATAATTGATACTCCTCCAAATACAGCTATACAGTTCCTATTCTGGCTTAGAAATTTGGTTTGTATTTTTATTTTATCTTTTAAAATTATATCATCAGAAGCAAGGGAGGAAAAATATTCCCCCTGTGCCCATTCTAATGCTTCATTTAGAGTTGCGCTTAAGCCCTTATTTGGACGATGTCTAAACTCAAATCGGGTAAATCGTTTTTCACATAATGGAATTAATTCTTGTATTTTTTCTACTGAAGCATCTGTAGATCCATCATCAATAATAATTAACTCAATATTCTGATAAGACTGGTCAATGACACTCTTGATGCTATCACGTATAAACCTTTCATGATTATAACTTGGTATAACTATAGAGACTAAGGGTTGTTCACTTATCATCATATTATTCCCTCTTTATTTTAATTGTTTAAATATAAATAAACTGATTACGATCCAATACAGCCCATAATTTATGAGATGGGCAATAGAAACACCTTCGAAACCAAATACTTGAGTACATATATAAGTTAAAGCAAGGAGAGACACTGTAAATATAATCTCTGTACAAATATAGAGTTTAGTCATTGCTTTGCTGAGCATTAAATAAGCCAGTATCCAGCTTCCTATCTTCAAGGCATCTCCCATCATTTGCCAAAGAAATAAATTCTGCATAGGGGCAAAAGATGAACTAAATAATAAGTTGATAATCCAATCACGTAGTATGAAAACACAAATTCCACCTACAACAGCAAGTGGAAAAATAAACTTATAGCCTAAATAGACCTCTTTCTTAATTTCATCAATCGCATTGAGTTCTGATAAGCGCGGTAAGTAATACACGCCTAATGTAGTGGTTACGAGCAAAAGATATACTGTGCTTAGACGGATCATCGCTTCCCAATAACCTGCATAAGCCAGACTAAATTCTTGGGTTAAGTAAGCCCGAATTAACATTTGCGATAGCGGCACACAGATTGCACTGACTAATGCCATGAGAATAAATGAGGCAAATTTTTTGGTAATTCCTAGGTCTATTTTTCCTAATAGGGAGGAAAACTCAAACCAGTCTGCTCTATGACAGAGTATTAATGTCACTATAAATGCAATTGACTGATAGATGGATAATGCAATTAAAGCCCCATATAACTGCAGCTTGATTGCCAAAACACCAGTGATTACAAGTGCAAATAAACTACCGGCAATATTTGCAAGCACCAGCTTTAAAATTTCTTTTTTTCCATTCAATATGGCTAAAAATAGCGTATTGAAATTGAAAAATATTAAAAAAACAGCAAACCATATAAAAATCGTTTGGTATTTAAGTGATTGAAATATATATAATGCCAGCTGCTTTTGAAAAATAAGTATGAGAACCGCAAAAATGAAACTAAATAGAAAAACAATACTTCCTGCTGTTTTCCAGACTGCTCGTTGTTTAGTCTCATCTTCATGATATTCAGCCGTATATTTAACTACTGCGGTATTAATGGCACTACCAGCAAAGGTCGTCACCATTTGAATAAAATTCTGGAATTGGCCGATCGCTGCATATCCAGTGGGTCCTAGATATACAGCCAGAATTTTATTTAGTACAAACATGGTGATGGTTTTAATCAAAACGGCTACACCATTCAGTACACTGGTCCTAAATAGATTCATCTATGCCTGAAAACCATTACATAACTGAACAACCTGCTTTGCTTCATCCATAGATAAAGTGGGTCCAATCGGTAAGCTTAGGACCTCCGCATGAATCTGTTCTGAAACTGGAAAACTTAAGCCATTCCATTCCTGATAAGCCTGCTGCTGATGAGGTGGAATTGGATAATGAATGAGTGTCTGTACTCCGTTTTCTGCTAAATATTGTTGTAATTTTTCCCGATATTTTGTTCTGATCACAAATAAATGCCAGACATGTTGAGCATAAGTCTCGGTATCTATATTTTTGCATGGGAGCTCAATTGCGGGATTATGAATTTCTTTTAAATATAGATCTGCAATATGCCGACGATGCTGATTCTCCTGATCTAAAAATTTAAGTTTCACATTCAGGATGGCAGCCTGAATTTCATCAAGACGACTATTTACACCTGGTACCAGGTTTTTATATTTTTCATGTGAACCATAATTACGTATAGCTTTAAGCATCTGCGCTAACTCAGCATCGTTGGTGGTAATTGCTCCTCCATCACCGAGTGCGCCTAAGTTTTTACCAGGATAAAAACTGAAACCTGCAGCATCTCCCCAATTTCCTGCTTTTTGACCATTTATTTCAGCACCATGACCTTGGGCCGAATCTTCTAAAACCAGCAAGTTATATTTTTTGGCAATGGCCATAATTTCTGGCATTGCCGCAAGTTGTCCATATAAATGCACAAGCAAAATTACCTTTGTTTTTGGAGTTATGGCTGCTTCAATTTTCTTGGTATCAATATTAAAAGTCGTTATATCCGGTTCAACCAGTACCGGTTTCAGATTATTCTGTGAAATAGCTAAGATACTTGCAATATAGGTATTTGACGGGACAATAACTTCATCTCCTTCATGGAGTTTTCCTAATTCTTTCCATGCGCGTAGCGTTAAAATAAGCGCATCTAAGCCATTAGCAACACCTATGGCATATCGTGTTCCACAATAATTTGCAAAATTATGCTCAAATTTTTCTAATTCTTTGCCACAGATATACCAACCAGAGTCGATTACCTGAGTGCAAGCTGCAATCAGTTGATCACGGTATTGAGTATTTATTGCTTTCAGATCAAGAAAAGGAATCATTCTTATCAATCTCATATAAAAATTTATATTTATTTTTTAATCTCATATTAATTAAAATTAATATACCTATAGTATTTAAATATAATCCTATTTATTTAGTTCATAACCTTTAGATTTAAAGCTTGGCTCCAATAAAAATTGTTTTACTTTCTTATTTAATGGTTTTTCAATAAACCTATACATTAAAAAGCTAGCGATTAGAGTGACAATAAATATAAAAAAGGAAAACAGCATTAAGTCCATATTCAATGAAAATATTTTTCTTATATAATTTAAAATTTGTATTTCCAAAACATGTAGCAAGTAAAAAGAAAAACTGATTTCCCCTGCTAATACCATGTATTTATTTGATAAAAACTGGGTAATTATACTTTTTTTCTGAATAACATGAGACAGGGCAAAAATTAAAATAATTGCTGCCATAGGCACCCAATAATAAATTGAATACCTGTAACTTATATCTATTTTATTATGAAATACAAAGAATAAAACAAAAAGTAAAATAGCTCCTAATTCAAATATAACTATAGGTTGCTTAATTTTGGAATAGCCCACTTTTACTTTTTCAAAAATATCAAACAGGATAATACCCAACAAAAAGTCAGAAAAACGCACATATGGTGAAATATATAACCAATAGTGATCCTGATTTTTATCAAGCTGAATATTTAGAATCAAAATACCTATAAGATATAGTATAAAAATATAACTTCTGATTTTTTCAGAAATCAAAAATGCAAATGGAAACAGCAGGTAGAAGAACATTTCATCAGAGATACTCCAGGAAGGAGAATTCAATGAGAAATGGATTTCTTCTGCTGTAAAAAAGCTTTGTATCAGAAAAACATGCTGTATTAAATATTCCCAACCCTTCCCAGACTGAGCAAAAGTTAATAAAAATACCAGTGCTGTTGTGGCAATATGTACGGGATATATTCTGGCTAAACGAGAAATATAAAATTCTCTTTTCGAAATATTTCCGATTAAAAACTTTTCTTTATAATTGTAGGCTAAGATAAATCCACTCAAAATAAAGAAAAAGCTGACCCCTAAAAAGCCTTCGTCAAAAATACTATTAAAAATATTGGCATAGTCTGTTTCTTTTAGAAAAGCCAAATGACTCAGAAAAACAAAAAGTGCGAAAAACATACGCAATGATGTAAGCGGCTTAATCACGTCATATATCTCCTTGATATTTATTATTATTTTTTAATTCTATCTTTTGAAGCTTCTTCTTTAGCAAGGCCTTCATTCTAATGAATTAATTTTATTATTTAATGATCTGCTCAACCAAAGTCCGGCCTACTTCTTTTAGAAACTGGTCATAATTACGAATGTAATCACTTTCATCATAGTAATCACTTGCCAGTACTAATAGGATGCAATCTTCTGAAAAATCATGCATCTCATGCCAAACCATAGGTGGGATCAATAATCCTTTATTAGATTGAGCGATTAAAACTTCCTGTTTTTCTCTGCCATTATCCATCAGCATTTTACAGCTCCCTTGAATTCCAAAAGCAATCTGTCGAAGTTGCTTATGTGCATGGAATCCGCGTGGAACATCAGGTTGAGCACCAGCAATATAATAAAGCCGCTGTATACTGAAGGGTATATTCCGATGGGCTTCTGCGACGATCAGACTGCCGCGGTGATCTCCTAGGTTAGGTAATTCAATCCACTTAATTAAGTTCATGATCATTACCCCACCAAAGAAATCAGATATTGACCGTAGCCATTCTTATGCATGGTGTGACCAATCGCTAAAACTTGCTCTTTACTCAACCAGCCATTGTTCAAGGCGATTTCTTCTAGACAAGCAACTTTATAACCTTGACGTCTTTCGAGGGTTTCAACAAATTGAGCCGCTTCAAGCAAACTACCCTGGGTACCTGTATCTAACCAGGCAAATCCACGTCCCAGAAGTTCAACATTTAGGTCACCACGTTCCAGATAAGCCTGGTTAATTGAGGTAATTTCCAGCTCACCCCGTTCTGAGGGTTTGACCTGTTTGGCAATCTGGATGACATCATTGTCATAAAAATATAAACCTGTCACCGCAAAGTTAGATTTTGGATTTTGGGGCTTTTCTTCGATTGAGATTACCCGTTGCTGTTCATCGAACTCTACGACACCAAAGCGTTCAGGATCTTTCACCTGATAGCCAAATACTGTTGCACCTTTTTGTCGTGCTGCGGCCTGACGTAACATCGGTGTAAAACCTTGGCCATAAAAAATATTATCGCCTAGTACCAGACATACATTGCTTTGACCGATAAATTTTTCACCCAGGATAAAGGCTTGTGCCAGACCATCAGGACGAGGCTGGATCGCATAACTCAGCTCCATGCCAAATTGCGAACCATCCCCTAATAAGCGCTTAAACCCCTCAATATCTTCTGGTGTACTAATCACTAGGACTTCACGAATACCGGCCAACATTAATACCGATAAGGGGTAATAAACCATTGGTTTATCATAAATCGGAAGTAACTGTTTTGAGATTCCTTTGGTAATAGGATGCAAACGTGTACCTGAGCCACCTGCCAAGATAATCCCTTTTGTTGTTCTTAACATTATACTGCCTCCCCTAAACGTTCACGCTGATAAGAACCATCCTGAACACGCTGACACCATTCCAGATTATTCAGATACCATTGCACCGTTTTCCGGATACCTGTTTCAAAGGACTCTTGTGGCTTCCAACCCAGTTCGCGCTCGATTTTTGAAGCATCAATCGCATAACGTAAATCATGACCTGGCCGATCGTTAACAAAAGTAATGAGGCTTGTATAAGTTTTTCCCTCCAGACGAGGCTTGAGCTCATCCAGAATTTTGCAGATGGTTTTAACCACCTCAATATTCTGTTTTTCATTATGCCCCCCGATATTGTAGGTTTCTCCCACGATGCCTTCGGTTGCAACCTGATATAAAGCACGCGCATGATCTTCTACAAAAAGCCAGTCCCGGATCTGTTGACCATTGCCATAAACCGGCAATGACTTACCATCCAGGGCATTTAAGATCATTAAAGGAATCAATTTTTCAGGAAAGTGATAAGGACCATAATTATTTGAACAGTTCGTGATTACGACTGGCAAACCGTAGGTTCTATGCCAAGCCCGAACCAAATGATCCGAACTGGCTTTACTTGCTGAATAAGGTGAGCTTGGTAAATAAGGCGTAGTTTCAGTAAATAAGTCTGTTGTACCTTCTAAGTCTCCATATACTTCATCCGTTGAAATATGATGGAACTTGAATCTAGACTTTTTAATCGTAGATAGATTTTGCCAATACTTTCGGGCCACTTCTAATAAAGTGTAAGTTCCCACAATGTTTGTATTAATAAATTCTGCCGGACGATCAATCGAACGGTCCACATGAGACTCTGCAGCCAGATGCATAACGATATCTGGCTGAAACTCTAAAAATAATCGGGTTAAAGATACATGGTTGCAAATATCAGTTTGCGTAAATTGATAACGAGGATGATCCGATACAGAAATAAGTGACTCCAGATTACCTGCATAAGTTAACTTATCAACATTTAATACATGATGTTCAGTCTCGTTAATGAGATGCCGAATGACGGCAGATCCAATAAAACCGGCCCCACCGGTTACCAATATATTCATCACCATTTTGATTATCCTTTAATATTTTTTATTTTACTTTTCACAAATTATTTTTAATGTATTGGTGCCGTCTAGGCACGTCTGTTTTTATTGATTTGTCTATAAGATATATTAATTTTATTACACAAACTACCCATAGAACAGCTAATCATCAAATGTAGTTACATTTTAAAAATCTGGATAATGTTTTTTAAACTTAATCCATCTTATATAAGCTTTTAGTTTTCAGATAATTTTCCACTAATATTAATTTAACAATCACCTAAACTAATTAAATATTATTTTAATTAACAACGGATTATTTTGATTAATATAAAAATAAAGTATCTTAAAATTCCTCAAAATATAATTGAATATTAAGAAAAATCAATGATCTAAAAAACCTCTAGATTAGATAAAAATTATATGAAAATACTTTTCTATATTAATTTCAGGGCTTAATTCCTTCTATCATTGAAGAATAGTACTTATTTAAAAAATAACAATTGGAAACAATTAATATTCTAATGCGATCTTAAGCAATTCACTATATCTCTATAGCTTATTTAATCACGGTTTCACGTCCATTTTCGTCAATCTTACAGTTAAATTTCAGCTCAAACTTGTTAAATTGACTTAAGAATAGCTATAGACAAGGTATGTGATCTATTATATTTTTTAGACGTTAATCACATAAACCGAATTCAAAAAAATTAATAATTATTAATAAATACCAATTCTGAACATATAAAAATAAAGGGGTTTCAAGTGAACTATAGACACCTTTTAGGTACTTTTACCTTAAGCCTATCTCTGGTTGGATGTGCAGCAACATCCGGCTTTCAAACGTATGATTTACCGACTGAAGGAATCTATCAAACTGAACTGGGAACTCCAGTCAATCTGGTGAAACTGACTCAGGATACATTACCTGTAGTACAGTCTGCGCAAACGCATAATCTCAGTCATTATGCTCCTCTATTTCAGACTGAGGTGCAGGATTACCGCTTGAATCCAGGAGATATTTTATCTTTCCAGCTATGGGCTTATCCCGAAATTAGTGCCGTTCCTACAGCAAGTGACAATAACAATGGTTATCAGATTGACCGGAATGGTTATATCCAGTTTCCATTCATCAATCGTTATAAAGCAGCCGGAAAAACCCTTCCACAAGTGAATCAGGAAGTACGACGTCTGTTAATTCCTTATTTGAATAATCCAGATGTGGTCGTGAGAGTAATTTCCTATCAGGGACAGCGTTATTCAGTAGTGGGGAATGTAAAATCAGCTGGACAATTTTATCTGACTGATCAGCCGGTAAGTGTGTATACGGCGCTGGGCCTAGCCGGTGGGATTAATGAACAAGGTGATTCCACTTCAATCCAGCTCGTACGCCAAGGTGTGACCTATGATCTGAACACAATTGCTTTGGAAAAAGCGGGTTATTCCTTACACAAGCTACTGATTCAACCCAATGACACCCTGTATATCAGTCCTCGGGAAAACCAGAAAATCTATGTCATGGGTGAAGCCGGCACCAATAAACCATTACCCATTCGTGATCAGGGCATGACGCTCGCTGATGTACTGGGTGAAAGCGAAGGTATTAATCCATATTCTGCCAATCCGAGTCGAATTTATGTCTTGCGTGGCAATTCTGACAACAAGATGACTGAAATCTATCACTTAAGTCTAAAAAATCTGGGAGATTTTGGTCTGGCTAAACAGTTCAAGATGAATAGTAACGATATTGTCTATGTTGATGCTACTGGTCTGACCCGTTGGGAACGCGTAGTGAGCCAGATTCTTCCATTTTCATATGTCGCTGGTTCAGCTATACGATAGGTGAAAGTATGAAAATTAAAAATCTTTTAGCAATCTGTTTTGGACATGTTAATCATCAATTAGTGAATAAACATTTATTTATAAGATCTATCCGTACTTTCAGATTAAATCTATAAGGCTGGATCAACTAAATAATGACTGTTAGTACTAATAAAAACACTATTTTTAATTCCTCCATGGACTTCACCTGTAACTCCATGGTGCCCGAAAACCAGATATGAAACAGATTAGATGAAAGACAACATTATTCTGATCAGAATCAGAATGTCTGGTCTTTAGCGGACTCGACATACCCAGAGAGGATAAAAAACAGAATATTGAGAATCCTTTCTCGCAGGGCAGCAAGTCATTGATGCAGTCTTTTTTGAGTTAATTCAAAATGGCATCAGCGACTGGAAAAATCACTTTTAAACTTTTAGATAGTAAAATTATGAACAAAAATAACAATACCGATAATATGATTGACCTAAAAGGGGTGTTCTTTTCCCTGCTCGCGCAATGGAAGCTCATCCTGCTATGTGGTTTGCTCAGCCTGATTGTAGTGCTGCTTTACATACGTACCGCAGCAATTAACTATAAGGTTGATGCAATCGTCCAGGTCGAAGAAAGTAGAGGCTCATCAGCTGCTTTACTTGGTAGCCTATCCAGCATTGTGAGTCAGATGTCTTCATCCAATGCCGAGATTGAGGTTTTAAAATCACGTACGATTCTCGAATCCGTAATTGACCGTTTAAATCTGGATCTGCATATTGCCAGCACTGAAGACTCTTTTATTAACCGTTTGATTCAAGGCAGAACTTCTCAAACTGAATATCAGACCGAAACCGTACGCTTTAAGGATGGTCAAAAAAGTTTTGATATCCGTCAGTTTGACGTCCCTGTAGCCTATCTGGATAAAAATCTGCTGCTGAAATTTCAACAACAGAGCTTTAGCCTGATCAATCCACTGACCGAAGAAATCGTCTTTCAAGGCGCACTAAACCAGCCGGTTGAGGCTAAAGCTGCACAGGGCGACTGGAAAATCGCCATCTTTACTCAAGATAATCTTGATAACAGTTATCAGGTGAAAAAGCTCTCATTGCCTTCAGCGATCGATTCTATTCTTGCCAATTATACGATTACAGAAAAAGGTGATCTGAGCGGCGTTTTGCAACTTCGCTATCAGGGTCAAGATAAACAGCACATCACTAAAGTCCTGAATACGATTTTAGCAGTTTACAGCCAGCATAATATTACACGCCGTTCGACAGACACTGCACGAACACTGGCTTTCCTGGATGAACAATTGCCGGATTTAAGAAAACAGCTTGATGATGCAGAGTTTGCCTTCAATCGCTTCCGCCAAAAATATAATACTGTTGATATCACCAGAGAATCGGAATTATATTTAAATCAGAGCGTGAATTTAGAATCACAAAGAGCCCTACTTGAACAGCGACAGGCGGAAATAGGTGCCAAGTATGCAGCTGCCCATCCAGCCATGCGTGAAATTACGGCCCAACTTCGCGTAGTGAATGGCAAGATTCGTGAATTGAATTCAACACTTAAAAATATTCCAGAGATTCAACGCCAATATTTACAACTGTCTCGTGACGTTGAAGTGAAACAGCAACTGTACACCAATCTGGTAAATTCTTATCAGCAACTGCGTGTTGCTAAAGCAGGTGAAAGCGGTAATGTTCATATTATTGATACCGCACTTGAACCAGTTGACCAGATTCAACAGAAACAGCCTCTGATTTTATTTTTAACCTTCTGTTTCGGTATTTTTCTGGGCATCTTGGTGGCGTTGTTGCGTAACATGCTACGTTCTGGTGTGAAAGATAGCAGTCAGATCGAATATCAGTTAGACCTGCCAGTCTATGCCAATATCGCTCATTCGACTGTTCAGAAACCTGGCCTGAAATTACTGAAAAAGAAAAAAATGCCTTTCTTATTGGCATTGAAACACAGTGATGATATGGCAGTTGAAAGCTTAAGAAGCATTCGTACAGCGAGCCACTTTGCTCTGACTCAGGCCAAAAACAATATCATGATGATTTCAGGTCCAGCACCAAAAGTTGGAAAATCTTTTGTTGCCAGCAATCTGGCCGTCATCATGGCAGAGAAAAATAAGCGTGTACTGATCATTGATGCAGACCTGCGCCGTGGTCATATACACAAATATTTTAATCTGGATAACCAGTATGGATTAACTGAATATCTGAATGAACACGTGTCTTTGGATAAAGTGGTACAAACCACCAATGTGCCGAACTTAAATGTCATTAGCTGTGGTGAAAATGCAACTAATCCAGCTGAGCTTCTGAATTCAGAACGCTTCCAGGAGTTGTTGCAAAAACTGATTCCACACTATGACCATATTATTATTGATACTCCACCGGTACTGGCTGTTACGGATGCGATCATTGTTTCCCGATACGTCGGACTTAATCTGGTTGTAGCACGCTATGCAAAAACCCAGATGAAGGAACTGGCACTTACAGTAAACCGCTTTAAACAGGCTGGCAGTACTGTCAATGGTCTGATCCTGAACGATATCCAGCGTTCAGCAGGTGGCAGCTATAGCTATGATTATACATATAGTTATAAGCCGAAAGCCAAAACCAGCTAATCTAATAGCTCCTAAAAAAAACCAGCAATCATTGCTGGTTTTTTCTTTTTTGAGTCGTACCAAATGCAGGTATTCACTTGCTAAAAAACCACCCGTTCTACAAGATTTCTTAAAATTTTCTGCTAAGATGGACTGAACCTCAACGATAACATTAGATTGGAAAAATACATGAGTAAGGCCTTACCGATTGCCGTCGCTGTTCTTTTAGGCGGTGCCGCGCTAGTACCTGTTTACTATGCAACTCAAAACCCTGCTACTCAAACTACAAAAGCATCTAAAGATGCCTCTGCTGTCTCTAAAATCAGCTATGCACTCGGTTATGAAGTGGCGCATCAGACTCCTCCTGAGCTGGACATTAACAGTTTTGTGACCGGTGTACGTGAAGGACATGCGCGTTCTGCACCTGCCTATACGGAAGAAGAATTACAGGCAGCTTATGAGCAGTTCCAGAAAGAAATGCAACAAAAGCAGCTTGATAGTGCAAAACAGGCTCAAGCTTCAAGTGATACTTTCCTGACTGAAAATGCGAAAAAAGCAGGTATTAAAACAACTGCTTCCGGCTTACAGTACCAAGTCACGAAAGAAGGTACAGGTAAACAGCCAAAAGCCTCTTCAATTGTGAAAGTACATTACACTGGTAAACTGGTAGATGGCACTGTATTTGACAGTTCAGTAGAACGCGGTGAACCGATCGAGTTTCCATTAAATCAAGTCATTCCAGGCTGGACTGAAGGTCTGCAGCTGATGAAAGAAGGCGGTAAGGCAACTCTATATATTCCGTCAAATCTGGGTTATGGTGAACAGGGTGTCCCTGGTACGATTCCTCCGCATAGCACTTTGATTTTTGATGTGGAATTAATCGAAGTAAAATAATACAAATAGGGAGAGCGACCAGCTCTCCTTTATTTTTGAGAATTGATAATGAAAATACAAATCAGTTTAATGGTTTTGCTGCTCAGTTCAGGCAGCCTTTTTGCTAAAGAGATCAATAATACAAGTAGTGAAGCTGAGAAGATTGGCTACAGCTTTGGTTATCTGATGGGTCGTAGTAATGCTGACACTTTAAAGGATCTTGATTTAGATGCATTTAGCCAGGGCCTAAAGACAGCCGCTGCTGGACAACAATCCAGTTTAAGCGATGAAGAAATGACCCAAGTGCTGACTCAGTATAAACGTCAAAGTGATGCCAAAGAACTGATTGTGCTGAAACAGAAAGCTGAAGAAAATGCCAAAGCTGGCAAAGCATTCTTGCAGGAAAATGCGAAAAAGCCAGGCGTTAAAACTACCAAATCTGGTCTGCAATACCTGGTACTGAAAGAAGGTAAAGGGAAATCACCAAGTGCTAACAGTAATGTCCGTGTGCATTATGAAGGTCGCCTGATTGATGGTACCGTTTTTGACAGTTCGATTGCCCGCCAGCAGCCAGTCGATTTCCGTACCACCCAAGTGATTACTGGCTGGACAGAAGGCTTACAGCTCATGAAAGTCGGTGCTAAATACCGCTTCTTTATCCCCGCTGATCTGGCCTATGGACAGATTGGTTCGGGAGATATCATTGAACCAAATAGTACCCTGATTTTTGATATCGAATTACTGGAAATTATTAAATAAAAATTCCTTTAATTGTAAAAGTTAAAAAGAGAGGCAAATTATTTGCCTCTCTTTTTTTGTACTGATGAGAAACGAATTAGTTGGAGCTTTTCATGTATATTCATAGCAGTTTTGCTATTTTATAGTTTAATCAAAATATTCAACAACAATAGAGGACTTCAGCATGGCAGCAATCAAGACCCGCGAAATTCAATATACTGCGCAGGATGGCAGCACTTTGATTGGTTATTTTGCCGCACCGGAAACTGATGCACCTGTAGCCGGTGTTATCGTGGCACCCGAATGGTGGGGCCGCAATGACTATACTGAACAGCGTGCCCGTGAACTGGCGGAACATGGGTATGCCGCGCTGGCAATTGATATGTATGGTGACAAGAAAGTAACCACCAGCTCTGATCAGGCCTATCAATGGATGATGCAGACGTTTGAAGATCCGGACACTATCGTGAACCGTGCGAAAGCTGCTTTAGATACTTTGGCGGCACAGGATGAAGTCAATCCGGAAAAACTGGCTGCGATTGGTTTCTGCTACGGTGGTAAAGTGGCTCTGGATCTGGCTCGCTCAAATGCACCGTTAAAAGCTGTGGCTACTTTCCATGCCAACCTGTCTCCTAAAGCACCTGCACAGGAAGGCCAGGTACAGGCAGAAATTCTGGTCCTACATGGCGAAAAGGACAGTATGGTGAGCCTGGATGATGTCGCCAGCTTTAAAGAAGAAATGCAGGCGGCTAAGGTCGAGCATAATGTGATTGTATTTGAAAATGCCAAGCATGGATTCAGTAACCCGCTGGCGGATGAGCGCGCCAAGGCCAATGGTGTCGATCTGGGCTACAATGCTGAAGCAGAGAAACAAAGTTTGGCTGCCATGTATGAATTACTAGCACGACAACTCGCCTAATAACAGATAAATTGATCCGGCTCATGATCGAGCTGGGTCATACATGAAAAAAATAAATTCAATGAAAGGAGCCAATATCATGACTGAAAATAACTGCCCGTACTGTAATTTTGACGAATACGATATTCTGGCTAAAAATGATTTTGCTGTCGTGTTACCTGAACCCAACTCCCTGTCCAAAGGACATTATGTAGTTACTCCATTACGTCATGTGGCGTCATTTTTTGAAATCACAGATAAAGAACGTAAGAGCATGATGTCCTTACTTGAACAGGCTCGTAATGAATTGCAATTACGCTATCAGCCTTCCGGTTTTCATGTCGGGTTTAATGATGGCGAAGTATTTCAGGAAAAATCAGAACATTTACACATTCATATTATCCCACGTTATGAAGGCAAGGTATTAAAGCTGGATGCACGCTGGGGCATTGAAGAATAAGAATTTAAATTTTTTTCCCGAGTGAATGCTTTTCGAAGTGTTCACTTGTCCCTTCCATTTATTCATTTTTACTCTTTTTCAGTCTTGCTGTTTTAGCAGACTTTTCATCTTTTAGCTGGGTCTCTTCAGTTATACTAGGCCTCGTTTTCCAGTTTGTTCTATCTTCATGTTTGTATTTTCAGATGCCCTTTTAGAATGGTTTGATGTGCATGGCCGTCATGATTTGCCGTGGCAAGTGGCTGATGATCCCTATAAGGTCTGGGTCTCTGAAATCATGCTACAGCAGACTCAGGTCAAAACCGTGCTGCAATATTTTGAGCGGTTTATTCAACGTTTTCCGACAGTACAGGACTTAGGTACAGCTTCTTGGGATGAAGTCGCACCCTATTGGGCTGGGCTGGGCTATTATGCTCGTGCCCGCAATTTGCATAAGGCAGCCGGTATTGTAGCAAGGCAGGGGCATTTCCCGACGAGCCTGGAAGAATGGATCGCCCTGCCCGGCATTGGCCGCTCAACCGCGGGAGCCTTAATGTCTTTGGGTTTACGTCAGTACGGCGTGATCATGGATGGTAATGTCAAACGGGTGCTGGCACGATTTTTTGCGATCGAAGATGATCTGTCTAAACCGGTTCATGAACGTGCCTTGTGGGAGCTTGCTGAACAGCTTTGCCCGGTTGAACGGAATCATGACTATACCCAGGCGATTATGGATCTCGGTGCGACCGTCTGTACTCCGAAAAAGCCTTTATGCCTGTATTGTCCAATGCAGCAACATTGCAAGGCACATCAACAGGGTCTGGAAAATGAATTGCCCTTTAAAAAAGCCAAAAAGCCGGTACCGGTCAAAGCAGCTCAAGTGCTGTTGATCCAGTCAGGTGATGAATGGCTATGGCAGCAACGTCCTAATAGTGGTCTTTGGGGCGGGCTTTGGTGTCTGCCAATTATTGAAGACACTCATACATTTGAACAACTGTGCCAGCAACTGGGTCTGAAAAATCTCGTACAAAAGATCCAGATCAGCCACAGTTTCACCCATTTTACCTGGCAGCTTGAAGCCATGGTTTTTGCAGTCGATGCAGATCAGCAGGAACATCTGGCGATTGAGTTACAAGGCTTCTGGATGAACCCGGAAACTGCAGTCAATGCAGGTATTCCAACCGCCATGAAAAAATTGATTTCTACCGTAAATTTATGACATAGTCTGGGACAAGAAGAATCATATTGGCCTCATTTAAGGATAAATATTTTGCGCCATTCTCTTGCGTTTGTCGGGCTTTCTTTGGTGATGTTATTTCTGGTGGCGTGTAGTAGCGCACCGAAACATCCTTCTGCGGTTCAGCTTAATCCGGCACTGGTCAAAAAACTGAATCATATGCGTATGCCCTCTTCTCTGCCGATTCCGGTAGATCGGGTCCAGGCTCGTGAATTGAAAGATACCTGGGGAGCTTCGCGTAGTAGCGGCCGTTTGCATGAAGGCATTGATATTCTGGCTCCACGTGGAACCAAGGTTCGTAGTGCGACGCCTGGTCTGATCGCGGATTTACGGAATAACAATTTGGGTGGTAAAGTAGTCTGGATTCTGGGTCCAGGTGGTGCCTGGCATTATTATGCACATCTGGATGGTCATAAGCGTGGCCTGAAAGTTGGTGACTATGTCAAAAAGGGCGATGTCATTGGTTATGTCGGTAATACTGGCAATGCCCGGCATACTGCGCCACATCTGCACTATGGTCTCTATTTAAATGGTAAGGGCCGTGGTGTTGTTAACCCTTATCCATATTTACGTTAATTTTAGGAAGTTTACATGTCAGAAGCGTTGATCAACCGTCTGGTCGAATTTGCTGAATCAGGCAATCAACAGAAAATCGTGCTCAATGGCCAGACCTATCAGGGCTGGATCATGGAAATTACCGAAGAGGCGCTTCTGATCAGTACTGGTTATGCCGATAAAAGTGGTAAGGATATGTGGATCCAGTTCAGTGATCTGCAGCAGGCAGAACTCTCCTACTGGGACAATCAGCAAGATCAGTGGACGACATTTAAATTATAAGATAATCAAAAAAGGAGCATCCCTTGACGATCCAACGCTGTGGCTGGTGCTCTGATGATTCTCTGTATACTGCTTACCATGATCAGGAATGGGGACAGGCGCTGCATGATGAAAAACGCCTATTTGAAATGCTGTGTCTGGAAGGCCAACAGGCCGGTTTAGCCTGGATTACCGTACTCAGAAAACGTGAATCTTATCGCAAACATTTCTTTCAATATTCGATTGAAACGATTGCTTCTTTTACAGATGAGCAACTCACCGCAAAACTGCAAGATGCTAGTCTAATTCGGCATATCGGTAAACTAACTGCGATTCGTGATAATGCCCGGACCTGGCAACAGCTTAAATCTCAAGAAATTGATGTGGTCACATGGTTGTGGTCCTTTGCCCATCAGCCCCGGTTAAATAATGATGTTGCAGATTATCGTCAGGCTCCAGCACAAACCATTGAAAGCCAGAACATGTCCAAAGCCTTAAAAAAAGCAGGCTTTAAGTTTGTCGGTCCTACGATCTGTTATGCCTTTATGCAGGCAGTTGGCATGGTCGATGACCATGAAAATCACTGTCACTTTAAAACAATATCCTCCCATTCAAATAAGAGCTGAATCTATGTCCACTAATACTATTCAAGCCTATGCCGCAATGTCTGCCGGTGCTGCTCTGGAACCTTATCAATTTGATGCAGGTGAACTTCAGCCGCATCAGGTCGAAGTGAAAGTTGAATACTGCGGCCTATGCCATTCTGATATTTCAGTACTCAATAATGACTGGGGATCTTCAGTATATCCTGTGGTGGCCGGACATGAAGTCATTGGAACCATTACACAACTGGGTTCTGAAGCCAAAGGTCTAAAAGTAGGTCAACGTGTCGGTATTGGCTGGACTGCGGAAAGCTGCCAACATTGCGATCCTTGTATTTCAGGCCAGCAAGTGCTGTGTACCGGTGGTCAGGTTGCAACCATCGTCGGTCATGCAGGCGGTTTTGCAGATAAAGTCCGTGCTGGCTGGCAATGGGCAATTCCCTTACCCGAAGATCTGGACCCAGAAAGTGCAGGTCCCCTGCTCTGTGGCGGGATTACTGTATTTGATCCGATTCTGAAACATCAGATTCAGGCTATTCACCACGTCGGTGTCATTGGTATTGGCGGTTTGGGACATATGGCGATCAAGCTGCTGAAAGCATGGGGTTGTGAAATTACCGCCTTTACTTCAAATCTGGATAAAACCGATGAGCTGAAAGCTATGGGTGCAGACCATGTAGTGAATAGTCGTGACCCAGCAGCGCTTAAACCGCTCCGTGGTAAATTTGATCTATTAATGAGTACTGTAAATGTCACACTAGACTGGCAGGCTTATTTATCAACACTGGCACCAAATGGTACTGTACATATGCTGGGCTTACCACTGGAACCCATGCAAATTTCTGCAGGTTCACTGATTGGCGGTGCTAAATCAGTGACTGGCTCGCCGACAGGTTCACCAGCAGCTTTACGTCAATTATTAAAATTTGCGGCACGTAAAAATATTGCGCCACAAATTGAGTTATTCCCAATGTCGGAAATTAATGCTGCGATTGAACGTCTGCACTCAGGCAAAGCCCGTTACCGGATCGTACTGAAAGCCGATTTCTAATTTGTACCAATCATCAGTAAATCTAGATCTGCCCTAGCCTCATGTTAGGGCAGATTTTTTTATGGCTGTATTTATAAATAATTGGTTTATAAATATTTAGCCAGCTTCTGAGCCAGAAATTCAATAAATAGATGTACCCGTTTAGGCAGATGCTCCTGACGGTAATAGACTGCATGAATTTTTTGATAATGTAGCTCAATCTGATCTTCAAATAACGCCTGTAAACGACCCGCCTGCAAATCGTCCTCGACCAGAAAGCGTGACAGACAGGTAATACCTACCCCGTATAAAGCTAATTGACGGACAGTTTCCCCATTGGGTGCTCGAATCTTTGGCTTTACAGTGATAGGTTCGCCATCCAGCCGAATCGGCCAGGTGTTCAAATGTGTAGGCTGACTAAATCCCAGCAAAGTGTGCTCCGATAAATCTGCCACTGATTGCGGTCTGCCTTTCTGCTGTAAATATTCAGGACTGGCCACAATATACAAACGGCTGCGGCATAATAATCTGGCATGCAGGCTGGAATCATGCAGTTCTCCAAAGCGGATCGCGACATCGGTTTTATGTTCCAGCAGATCAATCACCTGATCATGATTATTTAGTTCAATTTCGATGTGGGGATAACGCTGCATAAATTCCTGAATTAGCGGCACGATTACATGCAGTACAAAAGGTGTCGCTGAATCGACCCGAATCAATCCTGAAGTATCACTATCTGATTTCAGTAAGGCATCTTCAGCTTCTGCCAGATCATTGAGAATTTTGCGCGCCTTTTCTAGAAATAGCTGGCCTTCTTGAGTCAGTTTCAGCTTACGTGTGGTTCTTTCTAAAAGAGTAACATTTAACTTATTTTCCAGACGTTGCAATGCCCGACTGACACCCGAAGTGGTTTGTCCCAAACGCTCTGCCGCCATAACAATAGAACCACTATCCACAATAGTGACAAAAGCCTGTAATTCTTCAATCGTCGATTTCATTTGTCACTCTTTTATTGATTTTCGGTCAATAATATTTTGCAAATTCAGCTATTTTTTCGCAACAATAAAAAGCACAAAATACTCAACATCGAAAATACTTAAAGATTAAAGCTATGAATATTGTTCCTCAATTTGGTGTCGGTACCTTTCGCCTGTCTGGACAGACCGTCATTGATTCAGTCAAAACAGCCCTGGAAGTCGGTTATCGCGCCGTAGATACGGCACAGATTTATGCCAATGAAGCGGAAGTGGGTCAGGCTATTGCAGAAAGCCAAGTTAATCGTAACGAGCTATTCATTACCACCAAAATCTGGACAGATCATTACGCACCAGACAAATTAATTCCAAGCCTCAAAGAAAGCCTGCATAAACTACGTACCGATGCAGTCAATCTAACGCTCATTCACTGGCCTGCACCTCGTTTAGGCGTTCAAATTCCTGAGCTGATGCAGACTTTATTAGAAGCCAAACAGCAAGGTCTGACTGAGCATATCGGTGTGTCCAATTTCAATATTGAGCTGACCCAACAAGCCATTGATACGATTGGTCTAAAGCATATCGTAACCAACCAGATTGAACTCAGTCCTTATCTGCAAAATCAGCGTCTGGTCAGTTTCCTACAATCTCAGAAGATTGATGTCACCTCTTATATGACACTGGCTTATGGCAAAGTGCTGAATGATCCTGTCCTGCAAGGAATTGCTGCCCAGCATCAGGCTTCGACAGCACAAATTGCATTGGCTTGGGCCTTACAAAAAGGCTTTGCGGTGATTCCTTCTTCAACCAAACGTGAACATCTGCTTGCCAATCTGGCAGCGCAGGAGATACAGCTGACCCAGGAAGAAATGGCCTTGATCAGCACCCTGGAGCGCAATGGCCGCGAAGTTGATCCGGAACAACTGGCACCCCTCTGGGACTAAGCAGAAACCATGAAAGTTAATTTTCCTTTGCTTGCACTGGCGGTTGGCGCCTTTGCAATTGGTACCACTGAATTTTCTCCAATGGGTTTTCTGCCAGAAATCGCCCGTGATCTAGAGATTTCGATTCCTCGTGCCGGGATGCTGATCAGTGCCTATGCCTTAGGGGTGATGTTGGGTGCACCACTAATGACCCTCTGGTTAAGCCGTTATTCCAAACGTAAGTCTCTCATTTTACTGATGGCGATTTTTACGATTGGTAATATTCTGGCGACATTAGCGCCTAATTATCTGGGGCTGATGGGGGCACGCATCATTACCAGCCTGAACCATGGTGCTTTCTTCGGGATTGGTTCGGTTGTCGCGGCCAGTGTCGTTCCGAAAGATAAACAGGCCAGCGCTGTAGCCATGATGTTTATGGGCCTGACCATTGCCAATATTGGCGGGGTGCCACTGGCAACCTGGATAGGACAACATATCGGCTGGCGTATGGCTTTTCTGGGTATTTCCCTGCTTGGTGTGCTAACCATGTTCTCCTTATGGAAAGCCTTGCCTGAAGGCCAAAGCAGCCAGAAACCAGATGTAAGGCAAGAACTACAAGTATTGACCCGCCTGCCCGTTGTTTTAGCTTTATTGACCACTGTGATGAGTGCGGGGGCCATGTTTGCCCTATACACTTATATTGCGCCAAGTCTGCAAAGCTTTACTCAAGCCTCACCGGCATTAATTACCCTAATGCTTGTGCTGATTGGAGTAGGTTTCTCGATTGGTAATCATCTGGGTGGCAAGTTTGCAGATCTATCCTTAGATAAAACCCTGATTGGCTTTTTAATCTTGCTCATGCTGATGATGCTGCTCTTCCCGATTCTGGCAAGCACGGCTCTTGGCGCAGGTCTGGCATTAATCATCTGGGGTGCTGCTGCCTTTGCCGTAGTTCCACCTTTACAGATGCGAGTCATGTCCGTGGCTTATGATGCGCCTGGACTGGCTTCTTCGGTAAATATTGGTGCCTTTAACCTCGGGAATGCTTTGGGTGCGATTGCGGGTGCCAGTGTGCTAAATCTGGGACTTAGCTATAGTGCGGTTTCATTTGCCGGTGCTGGGCTCAGTGCTGTTGCTTTGCTTCTGGTTTTAATTCAAATGAAACTGGTTCCACAGCAAGAGACTCCTGCGCAGCAATGCTCTTAAAATTTCCTTCATCAAAAAGTCCGCCTGATGCGGACTTTTTTATTGGCTATTTAGCGTAAAGCTTCAGGTAACACAGGCGTTGTCACAGGTTTAGCCAGTTCGGTTTTCATCTTTTGCAGCATCTGATAAGGCTGCTGCTGCACAAACATATTCACAAAGGTTAAAGGAATCGAACCTTCAGGATTGGCATAACCATAAGTCGATACCTTGACCTTGTTATTGGCCAGTTTCTGGAAGGTCCAGT
This sequence comes from Acinetobacter sp. YH12137, assembly GCF_013418535.1. Classification (NCBI taxonomy): domain Bacteria; kingdom Pseudomonadati; phylum Pseudomonadota; class Gammaproteobacteria; order Moraxellales; family Moraxellaceae; genus Acinetobacter; species Acinetobacter sp. YH12137. The sequence continues at coordinate 32,391 of NZ_VPBW01000027.1, forward strand.
CTCCCTGATAATCAGTCAAACGTACATAATTCGGATTTAGGGCATAACCGGTCTGAATCGCTTTATTCTTGATCGTAATCTGTCCATTGGCATCCTTAATCATTTTACCCTGCACAATCAGATCACGGTCTTTTAAAGGGAATGGAAAATCCAGCACCATATACAAGGTGAAATCGCCTTTTTTATCATCACGCGACAGCACCTTGATACTGCCCATATAAGGCACCCATTTCACCGCATGATCAACATCCAGAATCAGAGAAACGGCATTCTCAATCGGGACATTGTAGGTAGTTTCGGCTTTATAGAGAAAAACGGGATTACGTTCATCCTGATAGGTCCAGACTTTAATATTATTTTTATTAATGCTGAGCTTGGCATTCTGCACAGAGGTCGACTGTGCTGTAGCGGCAAAGGCTACAGCACACGCCATTAATATTAATTTCTTCATTCCATTGTCATCTTATTTTAGTTTTAAGTTATTTTTATATAGGATTTTGACGAAAATTTATACTTGAATATCGTTAAAACCAAGTACATCCTTCATGTCATATTTACGTGCATCACGACCAACGACCCAAGCTGCTGCACGTACGGCACCCGCTGCAAAGTTCATACGGTTGGTTGCTTTATGCGTAATTTCAACACGCTCGCCTTCGCCAATAAACATTGCAGTATGTTCACCGACAATATCACCGCCACGAATGGTCTGAAAACCAATGCTTTTACGTTCACGAGGACCCGTATGCCCTTCACGATGATATACCGCATCTTTTTTCAGATCACGACCCAGTGCTCCAGCAATCGCTTCACCCATCATAAGAGCTGTACCTGATGGCGCATCTACCTTATGACGGTGATGTGCTTCGATCACTTCAATATCGACCGTATCACCAAAGACTTTAGAGGCAAGTTCTAGCAGTTTGATCGAAACGTTCACACCAACCGAATAGTTCGCTGCATAGACCACTGGAGTTTCTTTTGCAGATTCATCCAGATAAGCTTTTTGTTCGTCATTCATACCAGTCGTACCAATCACGATCGCAACGCCATTTTCACGGCAGATTTTAAGATGATTCACCGTCGCAGCAGGCGCAGTAAAGTCGATCACTACGTCACAGTCTTTAACTACTTCTTCAAGATGGCCGACAACCTTTACACCCAGGCTCCCTACACCAGCCAGTTCACCGGCATCTGCGCCAATCAATGAGCTTTCAGGGCGCTCAACAGCTGCTGCCAATTGGTAACCGGCTTCTTTCACCGCCTGAATAAGGATGCGTCCCATACGGCCGCCTGCACCTAAAATCCCAATGCGTGGTGTCGCTGACATAACATAGTCCTGATGTTGATTCGAAATTGCTCTTACTATAGCAAAACTCGCTCATAACACTAAGATTGATCGCATAAAAATCAATGAAAAGAATTAAAGAAGGTCATGAGGGATTTTGATATGCAGTCCATATCAACAATAGTTTATGGACGAGTAAAAAGAAAAATAATTCCATTAGAGGAATAATGATTAAATAGTTAGTCAGAGATAAACTCATTTAAAGAAAAATTCTAGTTAATAAGAATTAGATTTTAATTTTAAATAATTGAATTTAATAAGATAAAAAATATTTTTCCATGGTACGTATGATCTTGATTTTTCATATTCAGATCATTTGCATTTAAGGAAAATATATTGAAACTCCAGTTTGACTGCCTCAGCAATATAAGTATTACTGATATTATTGAATTAAATACCCATTATCGCGTACTGAGGCATATGCCTTTAGCGCATGGCATTATTTTAGATGAAGCGCGATGGATTGTTTGAGTAAATGAAAGTATAAATCCATACTTTTTTAAATTTAGGAATGTTTAAGGATCAAGCATCAAGTAGTTGACCAACTTCCAAGCTGGTATATCCACGTTCTTTAAAGATCAAAATAATCGCTTTTTTATAATCTTCACAAATAGATGTTTTATATTTAGTGATGAGTTGAATCTCGGAATTCAGCTCCAGGTCATTTTTTAAGGTCAAAACTTCGGTAGAGATCTTATTAAAAATCTTTAAATTAAACATACAGGCACCTGTTATCAGTTGTAGCGGCCCGACTACAACAAATACCTGCCTTAGCTCAGCTAGAAACCCTTGGTCGCAAGGATTACAAATTAGAAAAAGTTCTGCAAGTTTTGAGGAATTGACAGATTAAATAACCTTCTAAATCCTTCCTATTTAGCAAGATTGTCGGCCTAAAAATTAATTTTATATATCAATTTCTTAATAATCTCATGTTTGCTAAAAATTTAATAGGAACCAGTTTTTGTAACAATTCTTTTAATATTTCAGATTATTCATAATATTTTATTAGGGTCTGTTGACACTTACTGTTCATAATTAACCCTATAACGGTAGCCATAAAAATATACAGGCTAAGGCAACAGAACTTTGATAATTTCTTTTGAGCTTGTCATATCGAGTAGCTATTCCTCTAA
>NZ_VPBW01000028.1:0-33496 GCF_013418535.1 Acinetobacter sp. YH12137
AAATGTATATCGTTGGCAGAAGAAATTATTTAGACCAATTATCAAAAGCTTCATTGATGACTTTATTCTCGATAAAAATCATCTGCTACCACAGAGAATCTTTAAATAATAGTGCGTAAGTCCTATAAGTTTGTCATTTTTTATGCTTTCTGATCGTTTAAAAATCCAGCATAAAGCCTGTGCTTTCATTTAAAGTCGACTTTTCATGCTACGCAAGACTGTGTATAACAATGAACCTCTGAGGGAAAGCAATAAGCATAGGCAAAATTGCTTAAAAAGCGTTAGACTATGCAGTAATAATGTCATGATTCGGTCTGGTATAGATCAAAAAAGAAGGTGAAGGTTGATGCCGCTCAATACAGTTGAAGAGCTTGTAGCAGATATCCGTGCAGGAAAAATGGTTATCCTGATGGATGACGAAGACCGTGAGAATGAAGGCGATCTGGTGATTGCTGCGACCCACGTGCGTCCTGAAGACATCAACTTTATGATCACCCATGCGCGTGGTCTGGTTTGCCTGACTTTAAGCAAAGAGCGTTGCCAGCAGTTAAATCTACCCTTGATGGTGGATGCCAACGGCGCTCAGCACGGAACCAACTTCACCCTTTCAATTGAAGCAGCCAACGGCATTACTACTGGTATTTCTGCAGCTGAACGTGCGCACACCATTCAAACTGCGGTGGCTGCACATGCCAAACCAAGTGACATCGTACAACCTGGTCATATCTTCCCATTGATGGCACAGCCAGGTGGCGTATTGCACCGTGCTGGTCATACCGAAGCCGGTTGTGACTTGTCTCGTCTTGCGGGTCTTGAGCCAGCTTCTGTGATCTGCGAGATCATTAAAGAAGACGGCACCATGGCACGTCGTCCAGATCTAGAAATTTTCGCAGAAAAGCATGGTCTGAAAATTGGTACCATTGCTGATCTGATTCATTATCGCATGACCAATGAGCAGACGGTTGAACGTTTAGATCAGCAAACAATTGATACCGAATACGGTACCTTTGATCTCTATCGTTACCGTGAAATCGGCAACCCGGACATTCATTTAGCACTGGTGAAAGGCCAGCCTAAAGATGGCGTGACGACTGTACGTGTGCATGGCTTTAATCCGACGCGTGATCTATTAAAGCTGAACAAGCAAGATGGTGAACCGGCCTGGAATCTGGACCGTGCCTTAAAAGAAATTTCAAACAGTGATCGTGGTGTCCTAGTCTGGATTGGCCAACGCCATTTACAAGACTTAGGCCCTGCCCTAGATGCACTTACCACACCCAAAAATGTAAAATCCAATGCTGCACTTTCCCAGCAGTATCAGACCATTGGTGTCGGCGCACAAATTTTACGTGACCTCGGCGTGGAAAAAATGAAGCTGCTTAGCTCTCCATTACGTTTCAATGCCCTGTCCGGCTTTAACTTAGAAGTGGTGGAATACATCACCGCACAACAAACATCAGAGAAATAATCGAGGTTCCTATGGCAGTTCGCCGTATTGAAGGTATGTTGCATCTCGCGAACGAAGACCGTTATGCGATTTTAGTTGGTCGTTTTAATAGCTTTGTTGTTGAACATCTGTTAGAAGGTGCCATTGATACATTGAAACGCCATGGCGTATCAGAGGATAATATCACTGTTGTTCATGCACCTGGTGCCTGGGAACTTCCTGTGGTTGCGAAAAAACTGGCAGCTTCAGATCGTTTCGATGCCATCATCGCACTGGGCGCTGTGATTCGTGGCAGCACGCCTCACTTCGATTTTGTAGCTGGTGAATGTGCCAAAGGTCTGGGCGTAGTTGGCTTGGACACTGGCTTACCAGTGATTAATGGTGTATTGACTACGGATAGTATCGAACAGGCGATTGAACGCTCGGGTACAAAAGCAGGTAATAAAGGTAGTGAAGCTGCCTTGACTGCTATTGAAATGGTTAACTTGTTAAAGGCTATTTAACGCTATGTCGCAAACACTTCAAGCAACTTATGCAGCAAAACGTAAAGCACGTCGCTTTGCTGTACAAGGAATTTATGAATGGCAGATGAGCCACAATCCGGTGCATGAGATTGAAGCACGTACTCGTGTGGACAATGCCATGCACAAAGTGGATCTCAGCTATTATCATGAATTGTTGACTCAAGTGGTTGCCAATCATGAAGCATTGGATGCTTTGCTTATCCCTGTGCTGGATCGTGAACTTTCCGCACTTGATGGTGTAGAACTCGCTACACTTCGCCTAGGCGCCTATGAACTCAAAGAACATCTTGAGATTCCATACCGCGTGGTTCTGGATGAAGCAATTGAGTTAGCTAAACACTTTGGCGGTGCAGACAGCCATAAATACATCAATGGTGTATTGGACCGTTTAGCAACAACTTTACGTGCAGCAGAAAAACAGCAAGCCAACTAATCTAGTCGAATTGTTGTATGGCTGAGTTTTCGATTATCGATACCTATTTTAATCGTCAGAATAAAAATTCTGTCGATTTGGGTGTTGGCGATGACTCAGCCTTGCTCACCCCTCCTCCACAGCAACAACTGGTCATCTGTGCCGACACCCTCGTTGCTGGACGTCATTTTCCTTTAGACACCGATCCTCATGCGATTGGCTGGAAATCTGTCGCTGTTAATCTTTCTGATATTGCAGCCATGGGCGCGACCCCGCATAGCATTTTACTTGCCTTGAGCCTACCCCAAATTGATCATGACTGGCTAAAAGCTTTTAGTCAGGGTCTCTATGATTGCTGCGATCAATTTGGTGTGAGCTTAATCGGTGGTGATACCACCCAAAGCCCTCATTTGACCTTATCTGTGACTGCCCTTGGTTGGGTAGATACAGGACAAGCTGTGCCACGTTCAGGTGCCAAGCCTGGTGATCTGATTTGTGTATCCGGTACAGTGGGTGATGCTGCTTTTGCTTTAAATCATCTCGGTCATCCATTACAGAAACGTTTGGATTATCCAACCCCACGCTGTCAGTTGGGTACTGCCTTAAAAGGCCTAGCCAACAGTATGATTGATGTCTCGGATGGCCTCGCACAGGATCTGGGACATATTCTCAAAGCTTCTCAGGTAGGAGCGACTTTAGGACTTGAAAAGTTACCGATCAGTCCTGCCCTGCAGGCATTAAATGATGAACAGCGTTGGCAATACGCCCTCGCGGGTGGTGATGACTACGAGTTATGCTTTACAATAAGCCCGCAAAATTATGAAAAATTATTGCAAAAACAGCTGGATGTTTCGATTAATATAATTGGCTCCATTCAGCAGCAACACGGTTTAACTTTTGAAAAAGATGGCGTAGATCATTCACTTCAATTTAACGGATATCAACATTTTGCATAAACCTGCGATCAATTTTAAAAGCATGTCATGGATCAACCGGCTCATTGTCTTTAGTGGGGTAGGATTTGGTTCTGGTCTGGCGCCTAAAGCGCCCGGAACTTTTGGTTCAGCTTTTGCACTTTTATTTGTACCCATCTGGCTCTACTTAGGTTTTGTAAATAGTCTTTTTGCCATTGTCATCATGTCCCTGATTGGCATATATATCTGTGGCCAAACTGCCAAAGTCATGGATGTGCATGATGATGGACGTATTGTCTGGGATGAGTTTGCAGGACAATCCATCACCTTTTTGCCACTGATCTATTTAGGTCAGATGAACTGGTTATGGCTACTCATTGGCTTTGCCCTGTTCCGATTATTTGATGTCTGGAAACCTTGGCCGATTCGAGTCATTGACCGTCAGGTTGGGGGTGGTTTTGGCATCATGCTGGATGACATTATCGCTGGCCTCTGGGCAGCACTTTGTATTTGGATTTATTTTTACTTTACGATGGCTTAAGCCATATCTAGGATTAGAACATGTCTACGACTGTGATTATTCTTGCTGCAGGTAAAGGAACCCGTATGCGTTCCAACTTACCGAAAGTATTACAACCGCTTGCAGGACGACCTTTACTCGGCCATGTGGTCGACACAGCAAAAAAACTCAATGCAGACAATATTATTACCATTTATGGTCATGGCGGTGAGCAGGTTCAGTCCGCATTTGCAGACCAGGATATCCGGTGGGTAGAGCAGGCTGAACAGCTTGGTACCGGTCATGCCGTACAAATGACACTACCTGTTTTGCCGAAAGATGGTATTTCACTAATCCTGTCGGGTGATGTCCCTTGTATTAGCCAGCAGACGCTTCAGAATCTGCTTGATGCTACTCAAGAGCAAGGCATTGGCCTGGTGACATTAACGCTTGCAGATGCCAGTGGTTATGGTCGTATCGTACGTAAAGATGGTCAGATTCAAGCAATTGTTGAACATAAAGATGCTTCTGAAGAACAGCGTCAAATTAAAGAAATTAATACCGGTATTTATGCGGTCAGTAATGCCAAGTTACATGAATGGCTTCCACGTTTAAGCAATGACAATGCACAAGGTGAATATTACCTGACGGATATCGTGGCAATGGCACTAGCAGATGGTATGAGTGTTGCATCTGTAGAACCTGAGCTGGCTTTTGAAGTGGAAGGCGTCAATGACCGTGTACAACTGGCTGCTTTAGAGCGTCAGTTCCAGGCTTATCAGGCTAAACAGCTGATGCAGCAAGGTGTACATCTGATTGACCCAAGCCGTTTTGACTTACGTGGTCAACTCACTGTTGGTAAAGATGTGCGTATCGATATCAATGTCATTATCGAAGGTAATTGCGAACTCGGTGATAATGTTGAAATTGGTACAGGCTGCGTAATTAAAAATACCAAGATTGCTGCAGGTACTAAAGTTCAGCCATATAGCATCTTTGATCAGGCAATTGTGGGTGAAGAAGCACAGATTGGTCCATTTGCACGCTTGCGTCCAGGGGCAAAACTGGCAGCTGAAGTCCATATTGGTAACTTTGTTGAAGTGAAAAATTCTAGTATTGGTCTAGGTTCCAAAGCGAATCACTTCACTTACTTAGGTGATGCTGAAGTCGGTAGCGGTTCCAATATTGGTGCAGGAACAATTACCTGCAACTATGACGGCGCTAACAAATTTAAGACCATCATTGGGGATCATGCTTTTATTGGTTCTAACAGCTCTCTGGTTGCACCGGTCCAGATCGGTAATGGCGCGACAGTGGGAGCGGGTTCAACGATTACCCGTGATGTGGCAGAGAACAGTTTAGCGGTAGAACGTTCCAAGCAATTTGCCAAAGAAAACTATCAGCGTCCGCAAAAAATCAAGAAATAAGAGGAAGTTAGTATGTGTGGTATCGTCGGTGGCATCGCGGAACGTAATATCAGCAATATCTTAATTGAAGGCCTAAAACGTCTTGAATACCGTGGCTATGACTCTGCGGGTCTGGCCTTAATCAATAATAGCCAGGTGCTACGTGAGCGCCGTGTGGGTAAAGTCGCGAATCTTGAGCAAGCTGTGAATGAATCACAGATTAATGGTTCATTAGGCATTGCGCATACACGCTGGGCAACTCATGGTAAACCGACTGAAAACAATGCTCATCCCCATATTTCGGGTAATGTTGCTGTGGTTCATAACGGGATTATTGAAAACTACCAGGAGCTGAAAGATGATCTTGAAGCTTTAGGCTATGTATTCACTTCACAAACTGATACTGAAGTGGTTGCCCATCTGGTCAACGATGCACTGAAATCTACCCCTAGCCTGCTTGAAGCAGTACGTCAGGTCGTACCACAGCTGAAAGGTGCTTATGCGCTCGGGATCGTACATACAGATCATCCAGATGAACTGATTACCGTACGTGAAGGTTCACCACTGGTCATCGGTGTCGGTATTGGCGAGAACTTTATCAGTTCTGACCAATTGGCTTTATTACCGATCACGAATCGCTTTATCTATCTGGAAGAAGGTGATATTGCACGTCTGACCCGTACTACCATTGAAGTATTTGTGGATGGTCAACTGGTAGATCGCCCAGTCAAAGAACTGGATGCCACCGTGAGCAATGCCTCTAAGGGTGAATATAAGCACTATATGCTCAAAGAAATCTATGAGCAGCCTGAAGCGCTAAAACAGACTATTTCACAAGCCTTGAATGGCAATACCTTGCGTGAAGATTTTCTGGTAAATGCTGAACAGGATTTTTCAACAATCCAGCAAATCCAGATTATTGCCTGTGGTACCAGTTACCATGCCGGCATGATTGCCAAATACTGGTTTGAACAGCTGATTGATCTGCCTTGTCAGGTCGAGATTGCCAGTGAATTCCGCTACCGTACGCCAGTGATTGTCAATAATACACTCTATGTGTGTATTTCTCAGTCAGGTGAAACAGCCGATACCTTAGCTGCTCTGCGTGATACCCAAAAACGTGCTACATCAAAAGGTGTAAATATTACGACGATGACGATTTGTAATGTTGCAACTTCTTCAATGGTACGTGAAACAGATTACAGCCTGCTGACTTTAGCGGGTCCTGAAATTGGTGTGGCTTCGACCAAAGCCTTTACCACCCAGCTCGCAGCTTTGATGTTACTGGTACTGAAAATCGGTACAGTGAAAAATGCCATTTCAGCTGAACAGATGACTGAGATCACGACTGGACTATGGCATATGCCTAAGGTACTGCTAGATACTTTAAGTCATGATGATGAAATTCTGCGTCTCTCTGAACTCTTTGTAGAGAAACAGCATTGTTTGTTCCTAGGCCGTGGTACACACTTCCCGATCGCACTGGAAGGTGCACTAAAGTTGAAAGAAATTTCTTATATTCATGCAGAAGGTTATGCGGCGGGTGAGCTGAAGCACGGTCCATTGGCTTTAGTAGATAATGATATGCCAGTAGTAATTCTGGCACCGCAAGATGACATGCTGGATAAACTGAAATCCAATATGGAAGAAGTTCAGGCACGTGGTGGTGAATTATTTGTCTTCGCTGATGAAAATAGTGGCATTAAAGCCAAAGAGCGCCAGCATGTCGTGCATATTCCTGAAGTAAACGCTGTTTTAGCGCCAATTGTTTATTGTATTCCAGTACAGCTACTGTCTTACCATGTGGCAGTCCTGCGTGGTACTGATGTTGACCAGCCACGTAATCTGGCAAAATCAGTAACAGTTGAATAATTCATAAAATTAGCCTGTTATATGAGGATATTGACTACTCTCATATAACAGGTTAACTATATATTTCTTAAATTCTGAATAAATATTTTAATCTTTAATATCCATATAGAATTTGATTTAAATGAATTCTTAACTGTCCTATTTAAAGGGACTTCAATAAATTTATTTACATAGTATCCAATAAAAATACAGATCACATATAAAAATAAAGCAAAATTAAGATTCTGAAAAAAGTAATAGCTTATATATAACTTTGTTCCTATAACCAGTATGAATGGGTGACTCAGATAAATAGAATAAGACGTGTTCCCTAATCTATCTAAAATATTTACAAATTTATGATAGTGGTTTTTAAAAAAGCTTTCCAGACCAATCACACCAACCACACATAAAAAGGCTGGCACTCCTCTGTCCAAAGCACGACCAAATCCAGTTTCAAACACATTAAATATATTCTGAAAGAAAATAAATGCAGTTCCCAATAGAATCAGAATAATATTCAGCATAAAGTTTAAATTGCATTCTATATAAATGAGATATGCACAAATACCCAAGGCATACTCTAAAAGAATCACATTAAAAAAGAATACTTTATCTAAATTTAATACCAATATTCCTACAGCAGGTAAAAAAGTCAATACTGCTATTAATGCAATATAATTTATCTTATTTCTAAAAAAATAGAGAGATAAAGCAAAAATGATATAGAAATAAACATCATAGCTTAGGGTCCAGCCATTTTGAACAAGGAACTTATGCTCCCCTGGAATTAATAAATAAGAAGCTATAATATTGGTATATCCACCACTCATATTAACGAGTTCAGGGTTATATAAAAAAATACAAAGAGCCACAGTGGTAAAGAACCAATACAGAGGCAATATTCTTTGCATACGCCCTTTTAAAAATTTTATAGGGGTTATATTCTTTTTAGCTGTCGTTAAACAAATAATAAACCCGGACATTACGAAGAAAATATCAACACCTGGCCCTCTAAATCGATACCATTCTAAGGACAGGATATTATACTGATGAACTTTATTTTCTATATGACTGAGCAAGACAAAACTTGCAGCAATAAATCTCAATATATTAATTGAATATAATTTATTATTAGACATATTTTTCGTCCTTATAATTTTTCTAATACAATACTTTATTTTTCAAATGAAATATTATTTTAATATTATGTAACCAGCTGAATGGTAAAAATCTTTATTTGGGTTAGAATATATTTTTCAATTGTACTCTTAAATAATAAATTATGAAAAAACTTTCTTGTTTCAAAGCTTATGATATTCGCGGCAAGTTAGGTATCGAATTAAATGAAGATATCGCCTACCGCATTGGTCGTGCCTATGGACAGATTTATCAACCAAAAACCGTTGTAGTTGGCTGTGATGTACGCCTTAGCAGTGAAGACTTAAAACAGGCGACCATTCGTGGTTTAAATGATGCAGGTGTCGATGTCCTCGATTTGGGTATGACCGGCACTGAAGAAGTTTACTTTGGTACATTTCATCTGGATGTTCAAGGTGGCATTGAAATTACTGCCAGTCATAACCCGATGGATTATAACGGAATGAAACTGGTCCGTGAAAATGCTCGTCCGATTAGCGCAGATACCGGCCTTAAAGACATTCAAGCACTGGCTGAAAATAATGAATTCGCTGAAGTTACAAGCAAGGGTACGACAAAAAAATATAATATCCTGCCTGAATTTGTTGATCACCTGATGAGTTATATTGATCCAGCAAAAATCCGACCAATGAAGCTGGTGGTGAATGCAGGTAATGGTGCAGCGGGTCACGTGATTGATGCAATTGAGATTAAATTTAAAGAACTCAATATTCCAGTCGAATTTATTAAGATTCATCATGAGGCGGATGGTAATTTCCCGAATGGTATTCCTAACCCGATTCTGATTGAAAATCGTGCCAGTACACGTGATGTGGTGATTCAACATTCAGCTGACATGGGTATTGCTTGGGACGGCGATTTTGACCGTTGCTTCCTGTTTGATGAAAAAGGTCAGTTTATTGAAGGCTATTATATTGTCGGTCTACTGGCACAGGCCTTCTTGCTAAAACAGGCTGGCGAAAAAATCGTGCATGATCCACGTCTGGTCTGGAATACTTTTGATGTTGTCGAACAATATCAAGGAACAGCAATTCAATCTAAATCAGGACATGCTTTTATCAAGGATGTCATGCGTGAGCACAACGCAGCCTATGGTGGTGAAATGAGTGCTCATCACTATTTCCGTGATTTTGCTTATTGTGATAGTGGCATGATTCCATGGCTGCTTGCCATCGCGGTTTTATCTGAAACCGGAAAATCACTATCTTCCCTAGTTGAAGAGATGATTGCCAAATTTCCTTGTTCGGGTGAAATCAACTTTAAAGTCGCAGATACTCAGGCGACGATCCAAAAAATCTTTGATCATTATGCCGACCAGCAACCAGAAATCGATCAGACAGATGGCGTTAGCCTGAACTTTGGGGCGTGGCGCTTTAACGTTCGTGCTTCCAATACTGAACCTTTGTTACGCTTAAATATTGAAAGCCGTCGTGACCAGAACCCTCGTCCAATGCAGTCTTATGTAGATGAGCTCACCCAGTTAATTCAGGGATAATTCTACCTATTAGTAGAAAAAACTTTAGAAAAGTCCCCCTTCAGATTAGACGAACTGTCCATTTTGAAGGGGGCTTTTTATTATGAATATTGAAAATATTGTTTGAGCAGATTTATATCGATATTTGCCTTCACTTTTCTGGCAAATAACATGCCTGATTGTTTCATCTTATCAAAATCAGACTCATCTAGAATTTTGGGATAATCTGGTCCTGACATCCAGTCGATATATCTTAATCCCCCTTCCGATACTTGTTCCTCATCTTCTGGATAGTAAATTCTTTCCTGAAAATATGAATTCTGAATAATGGTGTGAAAATATACTTCATCGGCACACAGTGATTTTCTAAAGGCCAAATCATAGTCTCTATTAGTTTTTATAAAATCCAAAATATATTGAACCGCCTGATAGCTTAATATAAACCATAAAGATCCTTTATATAGTTTTGGCAATCCTTCTATATTTTGAGTATAGAAACCAAGTCTATGTAAAAGAATAATTAGTTTGCATTTAATTTTTTCTAAAATTGATTTTTCTTTAATAAAAAAGAAATCTGGATATAAATATTTAATCCGGCTTCTCGGATTTGCTTGAAGTTCATAACCGATATATTCCTGATTACTGCTTAAAAGATATTTTTCTATACTTTCAATAGACATTAAGGGAATATCATCACCGGACAATAAAGAAAAATACTTATATTCAAATTGACTGGCATAATTTAAAAGTTTTAGAGTGGCCTCAATTTGAGTATAACCACCCCAATGCACATCCACTCTTTCTATCAAAAATTCTATTTGTGAGCTGCTTGGTAACGATTTTTTTATATGATCAAGATCTGATTTTCTATCTACATGAATTAAAATTTTACTATGAGGACTTTTAATCAGCTCATTTACAAGATAAACAAGTGGATTAGTTAATTGATGACACATAATCCCATAAATAAAATTCATATTTTATTATCCATATCCATGGGGATTCTGCTTTTGCCAGTTCCAACTATCAGCTAGCATATCCTCCAAACCATACTGTGGTGCCCATCCTAATTCTTCTATTGCACGTTTATTATCCGCAAATGAAGTTGCCACATCACCTTCACGACGTGATACAAATTCAAATGCAATATTTATTCCATTTACCTGTTCAAAAGTATTTTTCACTTGAAGAACTGAACTTCCATTCCCTGTGCCAATATTCCAAGCTCTACACCCTTGAGATGTTAGTCGGTTGTTTAATGCACATAAATGTGCATTAGCTAAATCAACCACATGAATATAATCACGTACTCCAGTCCCATCTACTGTGTCATAGTCATTACCAAAAATAGATAATTTTTCACGACGACCTACAGCTACCTGAGTCACATAAGGCATCAGATTATTTGGAATCCCTTGTGGATCTTCTCCGATCTGGCCACTTTTATGTGCACCTACCGGATTAAAATAGCGCAATAAGGCAATTGACCAACGTGTGTCTGCAATTGCTAGTTTTTCTAGAATCTGTTCTACAATTAATTTAGTATACCCATAATTATTACTTGGCATACCTGTTGGCATTTCTTCATTTAATGGAGAAATATTGGCTTCGTCATAGACTGTTGCAGATGAGCTAAATACGAGTTTAAAAACCTGAGCTCGCTGCATCGCTCGCACTAGGTTAATTGAACCAGCAATATTATTATCAAAATAAGCTAATGGAATTTGTTGACTTTCACCAACTGCTTTTAAACCAGCAAAATGAATCACTGCATCAATGGTATTTTCCTGGAATATTCGATCTAGAATCTGACTATCTCTAATATCACCTTCTACAAATTTCAGGCTTTTTTGAGCCAACTGCTGGACACGGTTTAAAGACTCAACCGAGCTATTGGATAAATTATCTAGCACTAAAACATCATGTGCACTATTCAATAATTCTAAGCAAGTATGTGAGCCAATATAACCTGCTCCACCCGTTACTAAAATTTTAGCCATATCTTTCCTAATTCAATTTTAATCAAGCTTTTAGGATTTTAATCAAACCCTGGGTTGAACCATCTAAACCGCTAATATCAGTTTGCTCACCATTCAGTATAGGCAATAACTGATTGGCAATTTCCTTACCTTTTTCTACGCCCCATTGGTCAAATGGATTAATATTCCACAGTACCGACTGCACAAAAACTTTATGCTCATATAACGCAATCAGCATTCCCAGACTATAAGGATTTAATTCCTGTAATAAAATAGTGCTGCTTGGCTGGTTACCCTCATATTGTTTATAAGCTGGTAAACCCTGCAATTCAGTCTGATCCAAAGCATCATTACCAAATGCCAGTAAACGTGATTGAGCCAAACAGTTAGATAAAGCCAGATGATGCTGTTCAATCAGAGCATCAGCATTATCGACATAGGTATATTGTTGACTGTTATAACGTTTAACAGGAGCAATAAAATCACAGCTGACCGCTTGAGTGCCTTGGTGTAATAGCTGGTAAAAGGCATGTTGAGCATTTGGTCCAACTTCGCCCCAAATAATCGGACAAGTGTCGAGCTGTACTTTTTCACCATTGCGCTGGATAGATTTACCATTAGACTCCATTTCCAATTGCTGCAAATAAGACGCGAAATATTTCAGACGTCCATCATAAGGCAAGATGGCATGGGTCTGAATATCCAGAAAATTCGTATTCCATGCACCCAGTAAGCCCATTAATACTGGAATATTCTGTTCCAGAGGCTTGTACTGGAAATGCTGATCTACGGCATAAGCACCAGCAAGCAGCTGTTTAAAACCGTCCACTCCAATACTGAGTGCAATCGGCAAACCAATACACGACCAGAGAGAATAACGCCCACCGACCCACTCCCATAACAACAGCTGATTTTCGGGTGCAATTCCCCAGGCTGTCATTTTTTCAGGTTTAGTGGATACCCCAATAAAATGATGCTTCACGATAGAAGGATGTTGGCCTAAAGATTTTTCCAGCCATAAACGCACTGTTTGAGCATTGGATAAGGTATCAATCGTTCCAAATGACTTGGAAGAAATAATGAAAAGCGTTGTTTCCGGACGTAACTGATGCAGCAATTCAGATAGCTGGCTACCATCCATCGTCGAAACAAAATGCACATTCAAAGGTTTGGCAGATTGATATTTGAAATCCGAGAGCGCATGACTAACCATTAATGGTCCTAAGTCAGATCCCCCCACCCCGATATTCACTACATCCTGAATGACTTCACCCGTAGCCCCACGGCGTTGTCCGGCATGAATCTGCTCGACCAAAGCATACATACGGTCTAGCTGAGCATGAACTTCAGCTGCCAGATCTTCATGCTGCTGGTCCTCTTTCGGCAAACGTAAGGCCCAGTGCATGGCTGCACGTTGTTCAGTATAGTTAATCGTCTGAGTGGAAAATAAAGAACCGATCCAGGATCTTAGATTTTGTGTCTCTGCCCATTCAATCAGATGCTGCACAGCATCACGATTGACTCTATGCTTGCTGTAATCAAAAACCAACTTTTCAAATTCAACCGAGTACTGATTAAACCGTTCAGGATCTGCTGCAAAGAGTTGGCGTAAATGGATCGATTTCAATTGTTCTTTTACAGAATTTAGCTTTTTATAAGCATTATTGCTATTCTGGTCTGATTTAAGCTGGTCTAACATCAACGTCCCACCCCAATATAGTTAAAACCGCGTGACTTGATATAAGCAGGGTCATAAAGATTACGTCCATCCAGAATCAAAGGATGCTGCATCAACTTGCTGAGATAAGCATAATCCGGGCTACCATACTGTTTCCAGGCAGTGATTAAACACAATGCATCTGCATCTTCTACCGCCTGATACTGGTCTTCACATAAAATTAAATCGGTACGTTGACCATAAATCTGTTCAATATTGGTCAAAGCCTGTGGATCATGCAATTTCACTGTTGCACCTTGCGCCCACAATGCTGCCAACATGGCATGTACCGGAGATTGCTGGATACTTGGGGTATTTTCCTTAAATGCAGCCCCCCAGATGGCGACTGTTTTCCCTTGCAGGTCTCCACGGAAATAATTCCACAACTTCCGGAATAGCAACTCTTTCTGTTGCTCATTAATATCCCACACCTGTTCCAGTAACTGGTTTTTTACCCCTGAATCCGCCACGGCGTGAGTCAGCGTCCGGATATCATGAGAAAAGTTTTCTCCACCAAAGCCCACACCTGGAAATAAATAAGCTGAACCAATACGATTATCTGCCGCCATACCCTGACGGACTTGCTCAATATCAATTCCCAGTTTTTCAGCAACACTCGCCAGATCATTCATATAACTGATCCGGGTAGCCAGCATGCCGGAAATACTCAGCTTGGTAAATTCTGCATCCAGAATAGGCATAAACAGATATTGCTGGGCACGAGGGAACAAGGGACGTAACAGCTCTCTAACCTTGAGCTGTACATCTGGCTGATCGCAACCCACAATCAATTGAGTCGCTTGAACAAAACTGCGAATAGCATTCCCTTCCTGGATAATATCTGGAAGATAGACCCAGTCATCATTCGGTAAAAGTTGCTGGAATCGCGCTGTACCATGCAAACCAAAGGTGGATGCATTAATCATCAATTTAGGATGGGCAAAGCAGGCATGATGAATGGTATTTAACATCTGAAATGCCAGCTGCTCTTCAGTTGCATTAAAACTGAAAAAAAAGACATCCTGATTAAAGGTCAAATGCTGAAAATCACAACAGTTTAAGAACCCTAACTCTTGCTGTTTTTGTAGCAATAATTGTAAGGATTCATCCTGAAAGTAAGTCCGGGCAGGCTCATCAGGATTAAAGCTATTACACCATATGACCTGATGGCCACATTCAGCTAACAGGGCCGAAATGACCCCCGAGAATAAGGTTTTTCCTAATACTGCGACTTTCATAGTATCCCTTTTTTATTATAAGGCGAGTTCCTGAATCAATGCTTTAAATTCAGCACCGAGTTTGGGATGATCTACGCCATAATGCAATACAGCCTTAAGATAGCCGAGCTTGCTACCACAATCAAAGGTTTGACCTTTCATCCGATAAGCTTCGACAACTTCTGTTTGCTGCAATAGTGCAATCGCATCAGTTAGCTGGATTTCATTACCTGCCCCTTTTGGTGTCTGCTCCAGTAAATGCATAATCTTTGCCGGAAGGATATAACGACCTACCACAGATAAATTCGACGGTGCAGTACCAATCGCCGGCTTTTCCACAATCCCTTGCATCACCGTACTTTCACCTTCCGCAGGCGAAGCAGGCACATCCACAATCCCATATTGATCAACCAGATGATCAGGAACTGCCTCAACCATGATTTGTGATGCACGAGACTGTTCATAACGTTGAATCATACGAGACAGGTCATTTTGAGTATCTTGATCTTTAACCAGAACATCTGGTAACAGGACAGCAAAGTCATCATCACCAATCACAGCCTTAGCACAAAGTACCGCATGACCAAGGCCTAAAGGCTGTGGCTGACGTACGCTAATCACACTAACATGTGGGGGTAAAATTTCAGTAACTTCTTTAAGCAAATCGGTTTTATTTTTTTGCTCAAGTGTAGTTTCAAGTTCAAAGTTACGATCAAAGTAATTTTCAATCGATGCTTTGGAAGAATGCGTCACCAAAATAATTTGCTCAATTCCAGCCGCAATCGCCTCTTTTACCACATATTCAATGGCCGGACGATCAACTACCGTCACCATTTCTTTGGGAATGGATTTGCTGGCTGGTAAAAAACGTGTGCCAAGTCCTGCGACAGGGAGAATTGCCTTTTTAATCATGTTATTCAACCTAATTATTTCCAAATTTAATTTACTTTAATTTCCTGACCACGCTGATAACCATCGACATAATGTTCAAGCTGCATTAACGCCCAGTCCACATCACTCTGAGTCGCTGTCAGCACATGCATACGATTAAATACTTCCAGAATTTCAGCTAAAGGATAATGCTTTTCTACTGATCTTAAAATTCGCTTATGTGAAGTAATCTCTGTATTTTCCTGGTCAATTAACAGCTCTTCATACAGTTTTTCACCTGGACGCAGTCCTGTGTATTGGATTTCAATGTCACCATCGGGATTTTGACTGTCTTTCACCTTTAAGCCACTCAGTGAAATCATCTGACGAGCAAGATCCTGGATTCGCACTGGCTCTCCCATATCGAGCAGGAATACATCACCACCTGTGCCTAAAGCACCTGCCTGGATTACTAACTGCGAAGCTTCAGGAATCGTCATAAAGAAACGTGTCACTTCAGGATCGGTAACAGTGATAGGTCCACCTTTGGCAATCTGCTGTTTAAATAATGGCACAACTGAACCCGATGAACCTAAGACATTCCCGAAACGTACAATACTTATCTGGGTTTGATTTTGTGCTTCAGCCATGGCCTGACAATAAAGCTCTGCCATACGTTTGGTAGCCCCCATCACATTGGTTGGACGTACTGCTTTGTCAGTCGAAATTAGCACAAAGGTCTCGACGCCTTTTTTGACTGCTGCATTGACACTAAAGGCAGTCCCTATAGCATTATTTTTTAAGCCAGCCAATGGATTACATTCTACTAAAGGAACATGCTTATAAGCAGCAGCATGATAGACAGTTTGAACGCTATATTGCTCAATGACCCGTTCCAGTTTACTTTCATCCACTACCGAACCTAGAATCGGAATAATTTCACAGCTGGCACTGAGACGTAACTCTTTATCGATACTATATAAAGCAAACTCTGTCAGCTCATAGATAATAAGTTTTACCGGTTGATTTTTAATAATTTGACGACATAGCTCTGAACCAATGGAGCCTCCTGCCCCTGTAACCATCACGACTTTATCTTTGATATTTTTTTCTAGTAGTTCTGCTACAGGAGGAACTGGATCACGCCCCAGTAGATCAATAATATCAACTTCCTGAATATCAGAAACACGAATTTCACCATTGACCAGTTTAGTCAGCCCTGGAATTTCAGTAATTTTTAAATGTGCAGGTTCTAAGAATTTTACGATCTCGCTTTTGCGGATACGTCCTACTGAAGGAAGCGCAATCAGAATTTCATCAATGCGAAGTTTGGTAAAAGATTTTAATGCAGTTTCTGGTGCATAAACTTGAATTCCCCCAATATTCTGACCACTCAATGAAGGATTATCATCAATAAACATGACTGGCAAATGTTCATTAGAACGATTTAAAGTTGCTGCAACCTGCTGTCCTGCATAACCTGCACCATAAATCGCAATCCGTTTTTTAGATACACCTGCATATAAATAAGAACGAACAATGAAGCGGATTATTCCCCGACTAAACCAGACCCAGGCAAACATCATGAAGCCAAACATTAAAGGAATAGAAGTAGGGATGAATGCATGTGTAGCATACGCAAGCACATATAAACCAATGACTGCCAGAACAGTGGCCAGCCCTAATTTAACAATAAAAAATTCATTAAAGGTACGAACAATAAAACGATAAACACCACAAATAAATAAAGCCAATACAGCAATAGCACTTACCCAAATTGTGCCAAAAGGAATATTGGGAACGACTTCTGCACCCAGATCGAATTGACGAATGGCATAGCAAAGCCAGATCAGGACGGGAAATATGCAGAAGTCCAAAATAACGAGAAAGGTCTGTTTAGCCGCACGTGGAGATTCAACTAAAGGTAGAATGATAGATTTCACTTGCTGTGTCTTCTCAATAATTATTTATAAATTTTTACCCCATATTAAATATTAGAGAGAATTGAGGTAAAAACTTGGATAAATGTTTAAAGTGTACCTATAAAGATACACTTTACATGATTGAATCCTAGAGAATTATATGCGACTAATCACCTGCTGAATAACATCTTTAGTTGTTTGAATATTATTTTCTGTTAACGTTGGATGCACGAGGAACATTAGACTGGTTTCACCCAGTTTTTGAGCATTCTTTAAACGTTCTTTCGGACGCCATGGAGTATCATCAAAAGCATGCTCCAGGTAGACTTCTGAACAAGACCCACTAAAGCATGGTACACCTTCGGCATTAATTTCATTCATGATTCGGTCACGTGACCAGCCTTCTGGTAAAGCATCAGTATTGACTTGTACATAGCATTTATAGGCAGCATGTACATAATCATCTGATGGACGATGAACTGTAAAATATGGGCTATCTGCAAATGCAGCATAAATTTTTTCCATATTTGCATTACGCTGTGCTGTCCATTCGGACATCTTTTTCAATTGAATCCGTCCAATCACAGCCTGCATTTCCATCATGCGCCAGTTGGTACCAAAAGAGTCATGTAACCAGCGGAATCCCGGTGGATGCTGTTTGTTATATATACTGTCAAAGTTTTTACCATGATCTTTATAAGACCACATTTTTTTCCATAAGTTTTCATTATTGGTAGTGACCATTCCTCCTTCACCACCCGTGGTCATAATTTTATCCTGACAGAATGACCAGGCACCAATATGACCGATTGAACCTGCAGATTTTCCTTTGTACTTGGCACCATGGGCTTGGGCACAGTCCTCAATCACATACAGGCCTTTTTCTTTTGCCAATTGCATGATTGGATCCATATCACACATCCAGCCAGCGAGATGCACACAAATAATCGCTTTGGTATTAGGCGTTAAAACTGCTTCAATCGTACGACGTGAGATATTTTGCGAGTCCATTTCCACATCGGCAAAAATCGGATTTGCCCCAGCTGTCACAATGGAACTAGCAGATGCAAGGAAAGTACGTGAAGTCACAATCACATCATCACCCGCACCGATTCCCAAGGCTTTCAAGGCTACATCCAAAGCCACGGTACCATTCGCCAATGCTACTGCATATTGTGTGCCAGCAAATTGAGCAAATTCTTTTTCAAATTCACGGCATTCCTGTCCAGTCCAGTAATTAACCTTATTGGACAATAAAACCTGGGAGACAGCATCAGCTTCTTCTTGCGTAAAGCTTGGCCATGGTTCAAATGCAGTGTTTAACATGATACTTCCTGATTTTCAAAACTTTAAAAACTTATTTTTTCTCTAAAATACGTGCCGGATTGCCAACTACTGTCACACCTGGTGGCACACTTTTAGTCACTACTGCGCCCATTCCTACCACAGCGCCCTTGCCAATCACTAAAGGCTTGTCAGGTGTGCCCTGTTTGATCACGGCACCTGTACCAATATAGGCATGGTCTTCAATATGGATATTGCCATTGCATTTCACCCCGGGAGCAAAGGTGACGTAATCACCGATGACACAGTCATGCTCAACATAACTGTATAAATTGGCATGAAAACATTTGCCAATTTTGATATTGGAAGTGAGGGTCACAAATGGGCTTAAAGCAGCACCTGGGGCAATCTCAATGTCATCCATACGCACAACATTATCTGCCTGAACAGTCCATCGCTCAATTGCATCTTGTTCAAGTTTTATCGCAATTTTTTCACGAATTTGACTATTGGCAATCGCAATTAAAGCGAATTTTTTATCAGCTTTTAATTCTTTAAAAGCTTCATAATTCAAAGCCACATGGCCATTAATTGTAATTTTTTCAGTTAAACTGTCATCAATAAAATAAATTTCAGCTTGAATATTATCACGCTCTAGCTGTTCACGTGCTACTGGCATTAAACTACGGCCACACCCAGATGCACCATAAATTGCATAGATTTCAGTCATGATGATGATCCGTCTTAGTGCCAGTAAATTTTGTCATTGTCACTTCACCAGCTTCATTAATATCATCTTTAGCAATAACTTTTTTTACTGTCTTCAGCATAATTTTAAAATCAAGCCAAATTGATTGATTTTCGACATACCAGGTATCCAGCTTAAACTTTTCTTCCCAACTAATCGCATTACGGCCATTCACCTGTGCATGGCCGGTCATACCTGGACGCACATTGTGACGTTTAGCTTGTTCAGTATTATAAAGTGGCAGGTATTCCATCAACAGTGGACGTGGACCAACAATACTCATATCGCCTTTAATCACGTTCCACAATTCCGGCATTTCGTCCAGACTAGTAGAACGCAGCATTTTACCAAAAGGGGTTAATCGCTCACTGTCCGGCAATGGCTTACCCTGCTCGTCCACTGCATCTTTCATGGTGCGGAATTTGATCATTTCAAACGGTTTACCATGTAAACCGGGACGAACCTGACGAAACAAGACAGGTGAACCCAGATTTTTTTTTACTTTGTACGCAACAAAAGCATAAAGTGGAGAAAGCAGGATTAGGGCAATTGAAGCGATGATAATATCGAGAAGGCGTTTTAACATTTAAATCAAACCCATTTCTTGCATCATATGTGCGTTGACCTGATGTACATCGTATTTATGTAATGCGATTTCTCTGGAGCGATTTCCCATTTGAGCAATCAACCCTGGCTGAAGAATCAATTTTTCCATGGCTTTTACTAAATTTTCTACGGATTTTACTTCAACTAGAAATCCGTTATCGCCATCAATGACAGTTTCACGACAACCAGGCGCATCGGTCGTAATAATAGCCCGCCCCATAGCCATAGCTTCTAATACCGTACGTGGCGTACCTTCACGGTATGATGGCAAGACATAAACCGAGCTTTCTGCAATTGCAGGACGAACATCGCTTAATTTACCCCAATAATTTATTGTTTTTTTAGCAATCCATTCATCTAATTCTTGTTGGGTAATCGCTGCTGGATTTTCATCGATCCAGCCTACCAGATTAAACTCTACATACGGATATTTATGTTTGATGATTTTTGCCGCTTCAGCATATTCACGCACACCTTTATCTACCAATAAACGTGCAATCAGCAAGAAGGATATTTTAATTTTTTGATCAGCCGTTACAGGTAAAGGTAATACATTAAAATCGGCAACATTGACCCCAGAACCATTTACTACTACTGTAGGTGGCTTGGTATTTAAAAGATTTAAGTCCTGAAAAAGCTTTAAGTCATCTGGATTTTGAAAAAAAGCCTTATGACTGCGCAATAATGCCTGCTGATATAAAGTATGAACCAGTTTCTGAAAAATACTTCGTTTACTGCCCTGCTCTACATTTTGAAAGGCATAGCCTAAACCTGTAATTAAAGCATGGCGATGTGGTACCTGCGCCAACCATGCGGCTAGTGTTCCATAAATAACCGGCTTGATCGTATAAGATAAAACATAGTCAGGTTTGATTTTTTTTATAAGTGCGTACATGCTTCCTAAAGTTTTTAAGTCTGAAACCGGGTTGGTGCCTGTACGCTGCATCGAAACTTCATGTACGAAATAACCCAAATTTAATAGTTTTTCATGCTCGATAGAAAACGACGTCAGATCAGGTGCAATAATATGAATTTCATAGCCTTGTTCATTAATTCCTTCAAGTAACTTTCCACGGAAATTTAATACTGAAGGGAGAAAGCTGGAAATAATTAGAAAGGTCATTTTCTAAGTCTACCTATACGTTGAGACTCTTTAAACTGATAAAATGTATGAACTAATAAATAAATTAGAATTGGCATAAACATCCATTTTTGACGAGTAGCAATACCTAAATTTGCGGTAGTAATAGCTAACATACTACAAGTCAAAAATGCATAAATTAGTAGCCAAGTATTTTTACCCTCTATAAAATAATTTAGTTTAAACTTATTTTTAAATAAGATATATAAAAATAATATCAACAATATAGTATTTTCTATACTGGTAAATAAAGCTAAAGCACTATGAGCATCAAAAGGCAAAGGTCTAAATACATAAGTAAATATTTGCACAGGATAACTCATGGATTGTAAATCTATAGAAGAACCTCCTTCTTGGTTAGAATTTTGACGATCATCTACATAACCACTAATGCTGTCAATTGATGCTTCATCTAACCCTACATATTGCTGCACAAAACTAGAAGAAAAGACAATGCCCGCTATAATAATAGGCAAAGTAGCCAACTTAACCAATAAATGTACTCGCGATCGGAGAATAAAATAAATTACAAAGGATACGATCATCATTAATGCTACATGTGGTCTCACCATAAACATAGAGAAAAATGATATTGGAAGTAGAATATAGAGATTTTTATTAGAAGTTATAGTATATAAAAATAAACATACTGAAAAAAATGATATTGCATCTTTACCTAACCCAGCGCTCCAAAAACTCATAGAAGGTATAAATAATAAGAAAAACCAATACCAAGGAAGTTTTTCAAGATATTTTTTTAAAGAATGATATAAAAATATAAGTCCCAATAATCCTAAAGTATTATATACCAAGGTAACATTTAAATAACTTGCATCTAATCCTTTAGAAAATATAGAAGAAAAAAAATAAATGAAAGGAGACCCAGGATAAAAATCTATTTCACTATTCTGTGACATGAGATAATATTTCCTTGCATCAGAAGAATTATATAAAGTAAAAAAATAATAAAATAGAGAAAAAAATGTATGCCAAACAAATAACCCAAAAATTATTTTAAAATCAGATTTAAATTTACAACCAATAATAAAAACAACAAGAAAACTAATAATCAAAAGAAGTAAGGTTAAATTGCTTTGATAAAAATCTAATTCTAACATTTTATTTACCTATTAAATTTTTAACAATTCTAAATTTTCCACTTTTTTCTTTCTCTATACTTTCAACATATCTTATATTCAACTGAATATCATTACCAACTCTTTCTCTTAAAGCAGAAATAAAATTTGATTCCTGTTTATTATCAAATTCATTATTTACTACAATTTTCACTTCTACATGATCCACCTTATCTTGAATAAGTTGAAAACATACAATCCCTTTAGTATCTTTAGTAGAATTACTAATATTACCTAAATTTACCTTACCATGGGTAGGAGAAAGAATATAATCATTTGTACGCCCCTCTATACGTTCAACTAATGGAAAAATAGAACCACACACACATTTTTTTGTAGAATCTGCTAAAGTAATTGAGTCACCGATCCGATAACGTATTAGTGGTGTGCCATGTGTTGTGAAAGAAGTTACTAACATTTGCCCGGCTTGAGCAGGTTTTAAATTATCATCCACAACTTCAAAAATTCCTGTTAAAGGATGAATATGCAAATGTCCAGCACTGCATTCTAGTATAAAGGGTGCACCTTCTGAAGAAGCATATTGATCTACCAATTTACAGCCTAGGACTTCAGAAATCACGTGACGGTGTTCTGATAATACTGTTTCTGCTGTTGGGAAAAAAACTTTTGCCTTGCCCGTATATTTTAAACCTTTGGCCTTGGCAATTTGACAAATTTCAAACACACTAGAGGGAAAGCCGACTAAAAATTCAGGTTGAAACTCATTTAAAGACTTCCAATACACATCAAAGTTTTTTTCATTGATTAGAAAAGTAGAATAGAACCTAATTTTATTTATAAAATCATAATGTGAACAAATTCCTTTTTTTATATCTTGTTGAGTAATTAAGTTTTTACCAGAAAACCAGGCTGTTTTTTTGCCTAGCTCATAACCATGCTGTGCACGAAAGTGATCTAGAATAGCAAACCGTTCTTGCATATCTTTTTTGGTATAAATTACTTTCATAGAGGCACCTGTTGTGCCTCCTGTTAAACTTACAATACCTTCTGACTCACTTATTGTTTTTATTCTATCCAGGTTATTAATAATATCTTCTTTTTCAAGTACATTAACTTGATTTAAATTATCTAGTTTTACTTTCTCATACCATTCTGATTTGTTTAAAACATATGTAAAGAACTCATTTTTTTTTATATTGATTTCCTGTTCCAATTTTCTTTCTGAAAAACTATCAGCTCTTTGATAATATTCTCTAAAATCAGAATAGCTTCCCCCATGTCGTACCTTATACTGATATACATTAAACAACGTAATGGCTAGGTTTTGAATAAGATGAGGACTAAAACGAACTAAACTTTCTTTGAGTGACATTTTTAAGCTCAATATTGATATAAATTAAACAATGTTAATACATAATGTATCTTTATTTAAGCATCTTGCTATATAAATCCAAGTGTAGTTGTGCTGCTTTCGAGATTGAATACTGAGCTGAGTTGTGAATAGCATTTGTAGAATATTCTTCTATAAGATTAGGTTGATTAACTAAACTAGCGATAGCCTCAGCCAAATCCTGGGGTTTTTGGGGAGCAACGACTATACCATTTTCACTATTCGCAATAACTTCTGCACATCCGCCAACATCAGTCACAATACAAGGTAAACCAGAAATAGTGGCTTCAATAAGAGCAATAGGTAGCCCTTCAGTAGATGAACTCATTAAAAATACATCTGCTTGATATAAAAATTCTGGAATATTTTCTTTAACTCCAACAAATGTAACCATATCGGTCAATTTTTTTTTCTCAATAAAATCCATTAACTTTTTCTTATAATCCCTATCACCCTCTCCTGCAATAAGTATTCTTATTTTATTTTTATAAGTTTCATCCAAAAAATTCAATGCCTGTAAAATATTTAAGTAATCTTTATGAATATTAAGTCGACCAACCATAGCTATAGTTATAATTTTCTCCCTATTTCTTACTCGAATATACTTTCGAAACTTATCATCAGCAACAGCATTCATTATTACATTTACACTTCTGCCTGTATAACTTGATAAAGCAGTAGCACATGTTTTAGATATTCCAATATATTCATCAACAATTTTATTAAATAAAGTGTAAGTAAATTTCCCCCAACGTGGCGAGAGAGTATGATGTGTATATACAACAGGAATATTTAATAAAATAGAAAAGAAAACTCCATATGCTAAATGAGTATGACAAATATCTATATTATGATCAGAAATATATTTTTTTATGCGCAACACACCTAACCATGGTTTTTTACGAGTTTCATTACCAATGATATAAATATTAATTCCTGACAACTTTAAATCACTTAAGAAATTATCTTCATATACAATATCTCTACCAATATCAGATGCACTACTTAAAAATGCTATATGTAAATTATGACCTTGACTAGCTAAGCACTTAGCTAAATCTTTAACATAAACTTCAGCACCACCAGATGCAGGTGAAGATATTATATGGAGTATATTCATAAGATAATTCAACTCAGATTATTTGTATAAACTATAAAATAGATAACCAATTAGGAATTAAATTATTTATATTTAATTTATTGGCACTTTCAATAGAGTTTTTACTAAATTTTATAAAGTTTTCTTCAGGCAAATTAATCATCTTTATTAAATTTTCAGCTAAAGATTGATAGTTACCAGGATCAACTAGATATCCATTTTCATCATGTTTAATTAAATCAGAAGGACCACAGTCACAATCAAAACTAACAACAGGCAAACCTAAAGCTTGGGCTTCGAGAATAACCATACCAAAACCTTCATACCTTGAACTTAGACAAAAAAATGAAGAGTTTCTATAATAAAATTCTATATTCTTTGTTGCTGGTAAAAACTCTATTCTAGAATCAACCTCTAAACTAATAGCTAATTCTTTAAGATTATTTTCATCTGGACCAGTCCCAATGATGGTTAAAGTATGATCAAAATTATGTTTACAAACTAATGCCCATGCATGTATTAATAAATCAAAGCCTTTTTGATCAGTTAACCTCCCAACAGCTAAAACCCTATTTGATTTATTTTTAGATAAAAACTGTATGTTTTCATATGGATTAGGATTAGGGATAACAATAATTTTTTCACTTAAATTACTATTAGGTATGTTTTTCAACCATAATGATTTATCTTTATGAGTAAGTGTAATAATTTTATCACAATACTTTCCTGCGAGAATCCTACCCCATTTTCTATATCGAACCCCTAAATCCTCATTAAAATTAAAGTGTTCCCAACATATATGTTTAATATTTAATCCAAATAATGCTGGTATGGTAAAAACGCAAGAAATACTATCAACAACAACCAAAGTATCAATACTATTTTTAATAACAAAATTTCTAATTTTGTATATTAATAGTAAAGAGTTGAAAGTCATATTCTTAGGTTTGTCAAAAATATTACTAACTTCAATTTTACTGCTTAATGAAAAAAAAGGGTTTTGACCTTCGCATATACTTAGCATATGAATATTAAAATCCAAGTTTGCAAGCTCATTTGCAATAGCTGAAGAGACACGTTCAGTACCTCCTGGATTATTCAAGTTTCCAACCAAGAAACAAATATTCTTTTTCATTTTTTAACTAAACCTTTAATAAATTCAAATATAATTAAAAAATCAACACCAAATCTGTAAAATAATTTATTTGACAATTTTCTGATTAATCTTGGATCAAATTTAGAGCTATTTAATTCGCTCTTGAAATATTTCCATTTTTTTCTAGCATAAGCATTATTTTTATTTTTAATTAAAAAGTAAATATGCCCCCTAATTATCGGAACAATAGTAGTAGACAGTAAAGGGTATTGAGCATACTTACTCTTAAAATCGTCAAAAATATATTTATATGAATTTTCTGCACGAATTATATAACCATCATTTTTTGAAGCAACTAAACTATTCGGATTAAATCTATATAAATATAAAGGCTCACTAGTATAATAAATTGAAGAAGCTCTTAAAAAAACAACAGGAATAACAGCTAGGTCTTCAGCACTATGTATTTTAGGAAATACAATATTTTCAAATAATTTTTTTCTAAATACTCTCAACCAACAGACCCAAAAACCATTGGAAAATATTTTCATTAAATTTTCTTCAGTTAAATCATGAATACCTTCATTAAACATAGAATTTGTCATTATGAAGCCATCTGCTATATCCTGAAAAAAACGCTTTGCACCAAATTGAATGATATCTACATTATTGTGGTCTAAAATTTCTAAAATTTTTTCGAAATAATTACTTGCAACCATGTCATCAGGGTCTATGAAAGCAATGTATTCAGATTTTGCATTTAATAACCCTGTATTTCTTGCAGCACTTACACCTTGATTGACTTGATTGATAATTTTTATATTTAACTCATTATCAGAAATAAAATTAGCTAAAAAAGTACTAGTTGAATCAGTAGATCCATCATTTACAAAGACAAATTCAACCTCTTGTAGTGGATTAGCATCTAAAATTGACTGAAAAAAATCTGGCAAGTATTTTTCCATGTTATATATAGGAACAATAACACTTAGTTTTGGAGCTACAATCACAGTTTATTCCTTATCAACAAGTGCAGTCTTCAGTTCATTATATGAGTAAGCAATCCACTCATCTAATAAAGAGTTAACCTTATTATAGTCTATTCTATTTTCAAATAAATCATGAGTTATTAAAGTGTTTTCATCTATCATTCTGTCCATCAACCCTAATGTCCCTAATAAAGATTCAAATCTTGAAGCTCCTCTTTCTTTATTTACAATAGCAATAAATGGTTTATTAAAAATTATTGCAAACACAGTCCCATGGAATGAATCAGTAATAATAAAACTTGCATCGTAAAATGATCTAATCCAATTTTCTATAGACGGATATATATAGGATTCTAAATTTTTCTCAAACATTCTTTTTTTTGATTTTCTTACAGGCTGAGCAATGAATGTATCTTTATTTAGATTATTTTTAGTTTTTGAAATTATCTGAGTTTTAAATACACTATCATCCAAAATATAAGTTAATATTTTACCTTCATTGTTTGTTTTTTTATTAACACCTATTATTTTAAGATATTCTTCATGGCTTAATAACAATGTAGGATCTACTACATGTTTAACATCAATAGAAAGTTTTCTTTTACAAAGTTGCACACCTGAAACCTCACGTACTGATATATAATTAAATTTCTGAACCAATTTTCTCACTTTCTCAGTTACATGATTAGTATAATTCCAATTATCTATACCAAAAGAAGCAGCATAAGCAATTTTTTTAATACTACTATTTTTCTCTAAGAACTCTAGAAAGTAGTTCTCTATTTTAGGAGGATATTCAAATCTCCATACTTGATCGCTTCCAACAATAATAGACTCGAAACTATTTATATTAAAATACTCAACTAATTGTTCTGTTGAATATATTGGGCTAGAACGTTTTATATGTGAATTAATAAATTCTTCATGATTCTGATTAATTATTGCTTGCTCTTTATCAAAGAAGTAAAAAGCATTTCTCTGATACATAACTTTTTGCTTTAAAGTAGATAAAACTTTTCTAAAATCTGATACCTGCTTATGGCGATAATTAATAAGCTCTACATCATTCCCCATCTTGGTTAGAATAGTATATAAGGCATAAGCTTGTAAATTACCACCATAATTAGTTTCTAGTGGAAGTGTTAAAATTGCTATTTTCATGTGTACCACTCCCTTAGAGCTTAATTTTTTGAATAAATCGAATCAATCTGTGAGTCCACTTGCTTACAAATCTAAGCTTATATAGATATATCTTAATTGCATTATTAAATTTTTGCCTATCATTAAATTTCATCCAAAAATAAATACTTTTTTCCCGAGTTGACAATCTATTTTTTTGAATCATATTCAACAAAAAGATTTGTTTTTTTAAAACTCTCTCTCTTTTAAAAGGCACTATCCTGCCTTGGGATTTATATAATTGAATTCTATACAATAATCCATTATGTCTATGATTAAAACTTCCAGATTGAGATTCAATAATTTTATTTTCATCTATAGAATCTAAGACTAAATCATTACCATTTACTATTAATTCAGCAATTTCAGTACGCGTTATTATAATACTATTACCCAAACCATCCATTCTATATGGCTTTATCCAAGCATCTCCCAATGAAATATCTGCTAGCTCCGTTAAAACATCATCACAAAAATCACATGCATTGGATTTAAATAGACCTGTCCCCCACATATCCCCAAGGCTTTGCATATCTACCATATGAATTCTTTTGTCTGATTTTTCTATACAAGAAAACTTATAATCTAACGCATGACTCTCTTTATTTTTAACACGATATTGGGCATGATTATATTCGTTTTTACAACCTGCTTCTTGTGCTAAATAGTCTGTATAATATTTACTTTTCAACCCACCGCAAATAATACCTACAATAAATGCTATTTTTTCTTTTAAAACTGGGTCATACATTTGCTTTAAACGTATTGCCTTAACAAAACAAGCCACACCAGAAACTGCGACTTTTCCATCTACTTTCGAAAGTTCTTGAAATAGCTTCTCTAGAGTTACAGGGGTATATCTTGTTTTTGATATCTGGGTAATTTCTTCAACATTAGAAAAAAACTGATAAGCATATTGACCATCAACCTCTTTAACAATAAATAAATGATCAACAAATTTCTGTTCTAATAATGATTTAAAGACATATGTAGCTATACCACCGGATGAAGACGTTTCACGGAATTCCTTACTATATCCTGCATAAAGCCCATAATAATATCCAATTTTATCGTGATATTGAGTTTCTGGCAGTTTTAGAAACAACTCCCCTAATTCATCTTCATTTTTTTGTTGAATTGCAAAAGGACAAACTTTAATCATCTTATCTTGAGTTGAGCTTTTACCTAATGAGGGTACAAGAAATCCCTCATTATTCCAGATCATTTTTGCCTGATGACTTTGATCCTCAGAAATACAAACTCCACAACCAGTGCATAAGTTATTTTTAACAATCAAATCAATACTCATTTAAGATAACCCTTTATTTTATTTTGTATAAACTGCCTTTCTATAGTTGAAAGCCCAAATAAAACGATGTTAGCCACTACAATTAATACTATAATAATTGATGATAAAAGAAATGAAATCATTTGATCATCAATTTCAAAAAGCTCTTTCAAAAACCAAGAGAAAAATACTGAAAAAAATAAAACAAGAGCTATTTTAACCAAAACTGAATTCATATATACAATTATACTAAATTTAGCCAAACGTTTTAAAAAATATAATCTTAACCCTAAGCTTACAAAAGCCATCAATAATGCAATCCAATAGATAACCGATGGTTTAGGTATAAATTGTAATGTTAAATAGGATAGAGGAAGGTTCATAAAAACTGAAATACTTACTACAATTTGATATATTTTAATTTTTCCTGTTGCTTGTATTCCTGTCATTAATGTTCCTGAAAGACAATCTATCAGCATAATAGCCAATGCTAACTGTACAAAGTCTATCAAATAATCAGGTATTTCATGTAGCCATAACTCTAATAAATATTGAGTATTAAATAAGATTGGTAAAACTATTAGGAGACAAAAAAAGAAACTAAATTTTGATCCAATATTAATTAATAGGCTATTACGCATATAATCTTCTTCTGCATAACTTTTATATATTTGCGGATTAATCGCAATAGAAATTGAATTTGTTAAACCGCCCACCACTCCTATAACTGTATTTGTTATAGCATATGTAGAGTTAACTATCACTCCAAAGAAAATATTAAGTAAAATATTTATGCCTTGTATTTTAGAAATAGCAGCAAAATTACCAAAAATATTCCATGATGAATAAAAAAACATTTCCTTTAATAAAGGAACATTTGAAACTTTTAACTGTATTTTTTTATTAAACTTTTTATAACAATATAAAACATATATAACAAAAACCACCGAACTTGAACTCACATACAAAACTGTATACTTTTCCAACAATGACTCTTGCATGAAATATAAGCAACAAACTATTCCTAATTTAGAAATAGCATCATACAGAGATAATCCTGCATAAAAAGACATCTTTTCTTTTGCTAGTATCAATGCATTAAAAGGGGCTTGAAATATCGAAATAAAAATAGAAATTACAGCAAAGTAGAATATAAAGTTTGCAGATTTCATATAATTTAAATCAATAGATAAGACTCTATTCAACATTAAATCTCTTATACTGAGTAGAACAACAGAGACAGTTACTGCTATTAATAAGTGTAGAAATAAACTACTACTCCAAGCATCTTCAAATAGTTTGTTATTTTTTTTACCGATATAATATGATAAATACCTTTGAGTCGATGAAACCATTGCACCATTGATAAAAGCAAACAAAGCCGCAATACCAAAAACAAGATTGAATAATCCATACTCTTCAACGCCTAATAGTCTAAGTACTTCACGGACTGTAAACAGTCCAATTAAACTGACTAATAGTGTACGAAATACCAAATAAGAGGCATTTCTCAGAATTGTAGTATTTTTTGACATTCTAGTTATTTTCAGCCAAATACCAACTTACCGCCAACTCTATACCCGAACCTATTTTATAATTGGGTTGATAATCTAAAAAACTTTTAATTTTTTCAATACTCGCCTGTGAGTGTCGAACATCCCCAGCACGGAAATCACGATATACAGGCTCTTTCGTATAAGTCACACCATTTTCATTTAATGCAGCTTTAATGGCATTAAATAAATCATTTAGAGTCGTACGATCTCCTACTGCGACATTATAGACCTGATTTTTGGCTTCATCATTTTGCGTAGTGGCTGCCAGAATATTGGCCTGAACCGTGTTTTCAATAAAACAGAAGTCACGACTGGTTTCACCATCACCATTAATGAAAACATCATCATCAGCAATCATGGCCGCCGTCCATTTTGGAATAACTGCGGCATAGGCACCATCCGGATCCTGACGCTTGCCAAAGACATTGAAGTAACGCAAACCGATGGTTTTAAACCCATAAGTTCGGGCAAAGACTTCAGCATACAGCTCATTTACATATTTGGTAACCGCATAAGGCGAAAGTGGCTTGCCGATATTTTCTTCAACTTTAGGCAGTGCCGGATGGTCACCATAAGTTGAACTGCTGGCGGCATAGGTAAAGCTTTTCACTTCTGTATCACGTGCAGCAGTCAGCATATTTAAAAAGCCGGTAATATTGGCTGAATTGGTGGTAATCGGGTCAGCAATTGAACGGGGTACAGAACCTAAAGCGGCCTGATGCAACACATAATCCACTCCGGCACAGGCTGTCTGGCAATCTTCAAAACTACGGATATCACCTTTATAAAACTTGAAGTTTGTCCACTGTTCAGGCTTGACCAGACTTTGCACTTCATCCAGATTATGCTGATGACCTGTAGCAAAATTATCCAGGCCCACGACATTTTGATTCAGCTTTAACAGGGTTTCCAGTAAATTTGAGCCAATAAAGCCTGCCACACCGGTAATTAACCAGGTTTTTGGTGCTTGTTGTAATTGCTCGCATACAGTTTGATATTGGCTCATTTTTATGGTCCCTATAAATTACAGACGAAGGTCAGATTCAGATTGATCCAGTACATATTTCAGGTCATATAAAATATGTGCTGACTTGCCCAAGGCACGTAATGCTTCAGCACCCATAGCTTTAAACTGCTCATGTGCTACTGCCAGAATCACTGCATCATATTGACCTTGCTCTAAACTCTTGACCGGAGTAATCGCATATTCATGCTCTGCTTCAGCCGCATCGACCCAAGGGTCATACACATCTGCCTGAATATGGTATTCCTGTAACTCATGCACGATATCGATGATCTTGGTATTACGAATATCCGGACAGTTTTCTTTAAAGCTAAGACCTAGTACTAAAACCTTGGCACCTTCGACCTGAATTTTTTTCTTGATCATCGCCTTGACCAGCTGGGTCACTACATAAGCCCCCATACCGTCATTTAAGCGGCGACCTGCCAGAATAATTTCAGGGTGATAACCGATAGACTGCGCTTTATGGGTTAAATAGTACGGATCAACACCAATACAGTGTCCACCAACCAGTCCCGGACGGAATGGCAAGAAATTCCATTTGGTACCGGCAGCCTGCAAAACTGCTTCGGTATCAATTCCCATTTTATTAAAGATCACGGCCAGCTCATTAATCAGGGCAATATTGACATCACGCTGGGTATTTTCAATGACTTTTGCTGCTTCAGCCACTTTAATGCTAGTTGCTTTATGCGTACCTGCTTCAATCACCAGGTTATACACCTGATCGACAAACTCAGCGACTTCAGGCGTAGAACCTGAGGTAATTTTCAGAATATTGGTGACACGATGCAGCTTATCGCCCGGGTTAATTCGCTCTGGACTATAACCGGCAAAAAAGTCCTGATTGAACTTCAGGCCTGATACCTGTTCCAGAACTGGAATACAGGTTTCCTCAGTCGCACCTGGATATACGGTAGACTCATAAACGACCACATCGCCTTTTTTAAGTACCTGGCCAATACTGGTCGAAGCTTTAACAAGCGGCGTTAAATCTGGCTGCTTAAACTCATCAATTGGGGTAGGCACAGTGACAATAAAAAAGTTACAGCTTTTTAAATCTTCTAAATTTGCTGAATAGCTGATCTGAGTCGCTTGTTTGAGTTCTTCAGGGGAAACTTCTAAGGTATGGTCTTGGCCACTTTTGAGTTCATCAATTCGTTTTTGGTAGATATCAAAACCCACTACAGGTACTTTTTTCCCAAATTCAACTGCAAGTGGCAAGCCCACATAGCCCAAACCAATCACCGCAATTTTTAAATCTGCAATAGATAGCATTTCAACGCCTTATTTATGTACTGTACTTATGAAGATTAAATCTTTCGGCGGGCATACTAGCAGAAAAACATGAAAATTCTGTTGTGATTTAACACCAAAAAACAAAAAAAAATAAGAAAATATTTAACTAAGCTTATGAAAGAAGCCTTTGGAAAAAGATTTTATTGAGCGAACAGGCTTTTCTCTCTTCATTCACTATTCAACCCGAATCGCGGATAAAAAATTGACTTGAAAAATAAGAGGACTAGAGCCATCAGTTGAGTTACCACACAAAACTTAAAACTCTAGTCCCGATGTTTAATAGTACCGAATTATTTTGCGTAATTGA
>NZ_VPBW01000029.1:0-33435 GCF_013418535.1 Acinetobacter sp. YH12137
TTAGAGGAATAGCTACTCGATATGACAAGCTCAAAAGAAATTATCAAAGTTCTGTTGCCTTAGCCTGTATATTTTTATGGCTACCGTTATAGGGTTAATTATGAACAGTAAGTGTCAACAGACCCTACTTTAGAATTATAATTTTTTATTATAACATTTTATTGATTTAGCTCATGCTACGAATAAGCTTTTAGCAATACTCTGCTCATTCCAGTATTTTATTATTATCGAGTTCATTCAGTTAATTTTAATAAGCTATACCCTGATGAATTAACTGCCCAAATATATTTTTTGAAAGCAAAAATTTAGGCAAAAAAAAAGAGCAACGCCTGCTCTATATCCTTATCAAGGGTGTAAGGATCAGCCAAGAATATCGCATGGGGATACATTTATCTTGGCGCACTTCACTAAGAAGTGCGAACAGGGTTGCATAAAATGTAAGTCTGCCGAGTGGAGAGAATCGACTTACATAGAGGCTTACAGCGCCGCTTTAAAAATCTCTACGACTTGTGCATGGCTAGCCTTACGCGGGTTGGTCAGCATACAGGCATCCTTTTGCGCATTTTCTGCCATAATGGCAAGGTCTTCCTCTTTAACCCCTAAGCCTTTCAGACCAGATGGAATTCCAATTGAAGCTGAAAGCTGGCGAATGGCATCAATCGCTGCATAAGCTGCTTCAGTCACAGTTAATCCTTCAGTATTTACACCCATCAACTGGGCAATTTTTGCATAGCGATCCGGACAGGCAATCAGGTTAAATTCGCATACGTGCGGTAGCAAAATCGCATTACATACACCATGTGGCAGGTTATAGAAACCACCCAGCTGGTGTGCCATCGCATGCACATATCCGAGTGATGCATTGTTGAATGCCATGCCTGCCAGATACTGTGCATAGCTCATAGCATCACGTGCTTCAATATTTTCACCATTTGCTACTGCCTGACTCAGCCATTCACTGATCATGGTAATGGCCTTTTCTGCACAGGCATCCGTAATCGGATTGGCTGCCGTAGAAACATACGCTTCTACCGCATGGGTTAAGGCATCCATACCAGTCGCGGCAGTTAAGCCCGCTGGCTTGGCAATCATCAATTTAGGATCATCGATCGCGATCAATGGTGTACAACGCCAATCCACAATTGCCATTTTGACATGGGTATCGGTATTGGTAATGATACAGAAGCGTGTCATTTCCGACGCTGTACCCGCTGTGGTATTGACTGCAATAAGCGGTGTCATAGGCACAGTACTTTTATCAATACCTTCATAGTCGCGGATATGACCACCACCGGCAGTCACCAGGCCAATACCTTTGGCACAGTCATGTGAAGAACCGCCACCGAGTGATACAATAAAATCGCAGCCGTTGTCATTGTAGACTTGTACGCCATTATGAACGTTAATATCTGTTGGGTTTGGTTCTGCACCTGGGAAGATATGGCTGTCAACACCAGCCTCTTTTAAATAATTTGCGATGGTATCTGCGACACCAAATTTGTATAAGCCTTCATCGGTCACAATCAGAGCTTTCTTGGCACCTAAATTTTGTGCTTTAACGCCAATTTCTTTGGCACAGCCTGGACCGAAAAGTGAAACACAAGGGATATAAAAACCGTTTGTTTGATCTGCAATATTCTTAAAAGCCATGGTTCGATTCCTTCTACCATTCATCTTATTATCGGTGACCCTCACCGTGATTTAAGTATTCAATGAACGATAAAAGAATCCCACCTACTAAAAGCCTACCTTATGATAAGAGATTGAAATTTTAGTTATTTTTGAAGATAGATAGTGCTTAAATGAATTCAAAAAATAAAAAAGCACCTAAGAGTATTGCTCCTAGATGCTTGATGTATTTGGTGGGCCCAGACAGACTTGAACTGTCGACCAACGGATTATGAGTCCGCTGCTCTAACCAACTGAGCTATAGGCCCTATATAGACTGAATTTGTTATATTTCAACTAGTTCAGGCGCATTGAATACTAGCCAAGATTAGATCAAAAAACAAGTACTTTTCTTTCTGCTTGCACACTTAGCCAGCAATCATTTTTTATCCTTAATAACTGCCCTGCTTAGGATTTAAGACTTCAGTCTAAGTTAAGCTAGCAAAAGCCTAATATGACATCTATATTTTCTATCTAAAATAAAGAGAGCACGCTAATTATTCGAATATCAAACCAATAAATTAATCGCTTTTACGTCTCAATATAACCATAATCAATAAAAATACCAAATATTAAGTATAGAAATATAATCCTAGAATATTCTTTAAAAATCTATAAAGACTAAAATTCCGATTCCAATTTCTCGTCTTTACGTAAATCCATATAGATTTCGATTAAAGACCATACAATAACCAGTGCTAACAGAAGCATTGAGAACATGAAAGCTGTAATATACGTCATAGGTTTCAATCTCAGAGAGAAAATGACCAGAAAATAGAAAAGACACAATTTCTTCTTTTCTTCGACAAAAGTCTAATAACTAAAATTTGTGCTGGATAGTCATTTTTTCATCATTTTAAGACTTATTTTATATAAGATGATATATCTCAAGGATTATTAAGTATTTATTTATATCTTTCAGGTCTTAAAAAACTATTTAATATACTTTTTTGATTTTGGATTTTTTATATTATTAATGAATTTTAATTAATGCCTATTGACTGTGAATAAGAACAGGAAGAAATTATGCAGTTCATACCGTTAGCTCTTATTTCTTTCTACTTATGCTAAACAAATTTATTGGCGAATCTGCATTTAAACTTGCCGGTTGGCAATATCATGTTGAACCCGATGTACTCGAAGATAAACAGGTCATTGTCGGATTTGAACATACATCCATGATGGATGCAGTTCTATCTTTGGCGCTCTTTAAGATGTATGACATCAAAATTCATACCCTGATCAAGAAAGAACTGTTCAAAGGCCCAATGAAACCAATTCTGGAAGCCATGGGTGGTATCGCGGTCGACCGTAAAGCCAATAAAGATATTGTCAGCGTAATGGTTGAACATTTTCAGAATAATGAAAAATTCAATCTGGTGATCGCACCTGAAGCCACCCGTGCCAAAAATGGTGAAGCGCGCAAACCGATCCGTACCGGTTTCTGGCATATTGCCAAAGCTGCCAATGTGCCAATTGTGCTTATGTATGCCAATTCCAAGACCAAGCAAGGCGGGATTTTTGGCAAAATTTATCCTACTGATCTTGCACATGATCTGGCTTTAATCAAGCGGCTCTATAAAGAGAATGTTGGTCTGGATATTATTATCCCGGAATAAACTTTCCATAAAAGGGCTTGAGAATAATGTTTCTTCTGCTCTTTTCTTATTTAGGTATTTTCTTAAGTTTTTATTTACATTTATTGCTTTGCCTTTCTATTTTATTGCCTATTTTTTTGGCATTATCATTAAATCTCAAATCCAGACTCTTTTTTCAAAAAAAGAGCTTATGGTAGAATCGGCGCAATTCGATAGGCATACAGCCAATCTACAAGGAGCATATTTCGCATGGCGGGTCATTCCAAGTGGGCCAATATTAAGCATCGTAAAGCAAAACAAGATGCCAGTCGTGGTAAGTTGTTTACCAAGTACATTCGTGAATTAACAACTGCTGCTAAACTCGGTGGCGCTGATGCGGGTAGTAATCCTCGTCTACGTGCTGTTGTAGAAAAAGCATTATCTGTAAACATGACACGTGATGTGATCAATCGCGCGATTCAGCGTGGTGCCGGTGGTGAAGATAACGACGATCTGAAAGAAGTAACCTATGAAGGTTATGGCGTAGGCGGCGTTGCGGTTATTGTTGAAACCATGACAGATAACCTGAACCGTACGGTTCCTGATGTACGTCACTGCTTTACTAAAACTGATGGTAACCTCGGTACCAACGGTTCAGTATCCTTCCTATTCACTAAACGTGGCGAAATTACTTTTGAAGATGTGTCTTTAGAAGATCAAATCATGGAAGTGGCGCTTGAAGCGGGTGCTGAAGACATCGAAGTGGATGAAGATGAAATCCTGGTGATCACTACGCCTGAAAGCTTCGGTACAGTACAAGATGCTTTAGCTGCTGCAGGTTTAAAATCTGATAACGCTGAAGTGGTGATGAGCCCGTCTACCAAAGCTGAAATCACAGATATCGACCAAGCGAAAAAAATCATGAAAATGATCGATATGCTTGAAGACCTAGACGATGTTCAAAACGTTTATACCAACGTTGAATTCTCTGATGAAGTTTTAGCGCAACTCGATGCCTAATCTTCTATGAGATCAAAACGCACCTTCGGGTGCGTTTTTTATATGTGTTAAAAAATGCCTGGAATTTTAAACCTTATTTAAAAGACCACTACAGTTAAAAACATTATATTCCTTGATCACAAAGCTGGAATGCAGTGCTACGACATGCTCGATCTTGCCGATTCGGCTTAATAGAATCTGACTATAATTTTCCATATCACGTGCCACAACTTCGACAATAAAATCCGCAGACTGTCCTGTCACCAGGAAAGCATTAATGACTTCCGGAATATTTTCTAATTCTTCTAAAAATTTGGCAAAAGTATCGCTATCATGCTTGCTTAAGGAAACCTGCAACAGCACATGCAGACTAAAGCCCAATTTTTGATAATTAATCTCGCGCTTCAAGCCACTGATAATATTATGATCGATCAAATGCTTGATCCTGCGGTGTACCGAACTCACAGATAAATTTACTCTCTCCGAGAGTTCATTCAGATTGACATCTTCATGGGTCAAAATTTCAAGAATGTGCTTATCAAAACGATCTAATTCCATCTTTAATCTCTTGCCATTTTATTCAAATACATCATTGTTTTGCTGATAGTATTGATAAATTTTTCATAAATTACCAGTTATTTGAAAAAAAATGCCAGAAACATCTCAATAACCAGTTTTAAACCATGTTTATGGTTATTCGTCGTATAAAACAAATTTTCGATAAACGTCTCTTTTTAAATAAATCATTCTTATTTATCACTAAACTATTTATGAATAAAAACTATGACGCTGATAACTGGATTTTCAAAGCATGATTAATCCAACTTAGATTTACACTTGTATAGAAATTGAATAAGAATTGAGCGGTTTATCTAAAACACACAACAAACATAACAAGATAAAAATTCGCAAAACGATTATGGCTTTTAGTATTCTTAGTTCAATTAAAACTAAACTCAGTCCAGTGCTCACGACAGAGATACAAAATACGAGTTTACTTGGTGGTTTATTGGGTGGCAGTCTTTCTGGCATTATTGGTTCTATTACAGGTTCTACCCCCTCTACCCCTTCCCTAGATTCTCTCTTAAACAGCCTGCTTTCTGGCAAGAGTTTAGCTTCCAGTTCCCTCACTGATTTAATTAGCCAATTTACAGGCTCAAATGCTTCTAAACTTGATATCAACAGTTTAATTAGCCAATTAACGAAAGCCAATGGTGGCAGTTTTGACATAGGTTCAATCAGCAATCTACTTGGCAGTTTAATGGGTAGTAATACATCAACCCTGGATTTAAATGCAGTTATCAAATTGGTCAGTGGATTGATGGGTGGCAGTACTGGTAATCTAGATCTTAGTAAAATTGCTGAACTGGCTGGCAACTTATTGCAAGGTGGCGACCTTGATCTTACCCAAATCACTCAACTGCTGAGTGGCCGGATTGGAGGTACTGGTGGTCTTGGTGGAACAGACATTGGTGCCATCGTCGGTATCGTCAGTGGTCTCATCCAAGGTGGTGATATTGATATTACTCAAATCACCCAACTATTGAGCGGTCTGATTGGTGGCTCTAGTGGACTTAATGGTATTGATATAGGTTCAATCGCTGGCTTAGTTAGCAACCTTATTGGTGGTAATGGCGATATCGATATTGCTCAAATTGCTGAACTGGCTAGTGGTTTAATTGGTGGTTCTGGTGGATTAGGCGGCATTGATATCGGCGCAATAGCGGGTCTAGTCGGCGGCTTGATTCAAGGCGGTGACATTGATATTACGCAAATCGCTCAACTAGTTAGCGGCTTAATCGGTGGCTCTAGCGGATTTGATGGTATTGATATCGGAGCAATTGCAGGCCTCGTCGGTGGCTTGATTCAAGGTGGCGATATTGATATCGCACAAATTGCTGAACTGGTTAGTGACTTAATTGGTGGTTCTGGCGGACTTGGCGATGTAGATATTGGTCAAATTGCCAACCTAGTCGGTGGTCTCATCAGTGGCAATGCCGCTAGTGATCTCGACATCGGTGCAATTGTTGACTTGATCAGCGGATTGATCGGTGGCTCAACAGGTAGTTTAGATACCAGTTCAGTCAATCTGTTAGCCAGTAACTTAATGAGCAATGCAAGCAGTGACCTTGATATCGGTGCTATTACCAATTTGCTCAGTGGTCTAATCAGCAATTCAGGCAATATCGATACGGGCACCATTGCGCAAACTGTAACGCAAAGCCTGATGCCACTGCTTGCATCGATTGATACAGGTAACTCATCCATTGATATGGATCAACTTACCCAAGTTTTACCAACAGTGGTTGGTAGTGTGACTACATTGGTATCTGCAATCAGTTCTGCAGGTTCAGGTAATGTGCCAGACACCATCGCAGATGTACTAAAAGGCATCAATCCACTGTTGAATCTATTAGCGAATAGTGACGTTCTTGACGCTGATCAGGCAGAAATCGTGAATTCTCTTTACGATGTCTTGAATGGCGTACAAGTGGTGCTGGATTTTGTGAATAACCCATTACTGCTCACCTTATCCAGCGACCTCAACAATGTGATTACAGCACTAAAACCAGTGATTGCGCTGATTGATAGCGAAGGTCAATTCTCGGATCTTCTGGATGGTGTTCAGTTTCCTGAAATTGGCGACCTGCTCGGGTCACTCGGTTCTGGCGTGCCAAGCTTAGAGGGTTTAGGTTTGGATGCATTCACGGATAGTCTTGGCAATTTAGTCGGTAACAACTCGTCCCTACAACTGCCTGATCTTAGCGAATTGATTTCCGGCATTAGTAATACTGATACGGCTACGAATATCAGCATTACTGAAATCCTCCCAACCATTAAAGAAACTATTACCAATATCTCAAGTGGTAGTTCCCTGCCGAAGTTTGACTTTAGCTCACTGCTCAGTGGCTTCAGTAAAACAAGTGATATTGATCAAACCAGCCCTTGGAGTTAATTCTAATCTCATAAAAAAACGCGCTTTATGCGCGTTTTTTTATTTCATTTTTAATTTTATACACCGCGCCAATCAACACGGGCATTGCGCTCATTACGATACATCTTTTGAATATATTGCCCTAATGGCAACTCAGCCAGATGACTTTGATATTCCCGGTATTCATCCGACATCGATTCAAAGCTTTCCCTCTCCCACGGCGTTCCCGGAATAGCCAATAGAGGAGCCAAAATAGAACAAACCGCAATATCGGCCAGAGAGAAACGCGAACCGACGAGATAAGGTCCTTCTTTTTCCATACGGATCTGATTAAGCTGCTCAACCGAATCCTTGATAAATTGTTTGGACTGTTCCAGTGTTTCTTCAGTCAAGGCATAACCCTTGGTCAAAATGGTTTTTAGCAATGGCTTGGAGAATTTTTCAAACTGGCGCAGATAGCCTTTTTCTCCAATCAGAATATCCATCGATTCATGGTCATGCGATAAAGCCTGAGCCAGCATCCAGCGACGCACATGGCGGCCTAATTCTTGGGTGATTTCATCAATATCTAGTGCCTGCTGACGCAAGCTTGCTTCTGCAGGTAGCAGACGGTGTTCAGGATATTGCTCATCCAGATATAGAGCGATTTTGGTCGAATCCGCAATCCACCGTTCCTGATCACGCAGAATCGGTAAACGGTTTTGTCCAGTTTTCAGGCGGGCAAAGGCACGATGGGCACCCGGCATGAGGTTTTGCGCGACATATTCCAGCTCTTTGTAATCCAGCATCCAGCGTGCCTTTTCACAAAAATGAGAAAGTGGAAACTGGTATAAGATGCGCATAAATTCTCCATGCTTGTTTTTAGGTTAGATCGCATTAAAACCATCTAATTTAGTCGGATACTTTAGTCACCCTAGCCTGGAAATACAATGAACTTTTTATTCAAAATAAAGATGTTGCTTATTCAGCACGACGATGAGTATTTTTATACATTTTTTTGTCTTGATTATCTATAAAGCAGATATGCACTGCTTTAAAAACATCTATTAAAATTAAGAAATTATTCAAAATCTATTTAATTTTAATCAGTTACTATATTCCAAATTTATAAGAATCTAGCAGTTTTTATCT
Source organism: Acinetobacter sp. YH12137 (assembly GCF_013418535.1). Lineage (NCBI taxonomy): Bacteria > Pseudomonadati > Pseudomonadota > Gammaproteobacteria > Moraxellales > Moraxellaceae > Acinetobacter > Acinetobacter sp. YH12137. The sequence continues at coordinate 8,311 of NZ_VPBW01000029.1, forward strand.
TAAAGAGCTTTTTTTATAAGCTTTGCAAAAGCAATTGCTTAATTACATAAAGCTTTCGCTGTAACGTTTTGGCATCGATTTAGGATGTCATTATGTCTCGTTTAACTTCTGAAAAAGTTCATATCATCGAAAATGATCTCGACGCGATTAATGCTGCTTATCAGGTTGCAGACTTTGCCCTGGAAGGCCGTAATCAGCGTGATCAGCAACGTCTATTACCTTTTGCTGAGATTGACCTGTTCAGCCAGAAAGGCCTGGGCGGCATGCGTATTCCGAAACAGTACGGCGGTGCATTTGTTGCCAATAAAACCCTGGCTCATGTATTCCGGATTATTAATAAGGCTGACTCAAGTGTCGGGCAAATTCCGCAGAACCAGATCGCATTACTCAACATGATCGAGATCATGGGCACAGAAGAACAAAAACAGTTTATTTATAACGAAATTCTAAAAGGTAAGCGTCTGGCGAATGGCGGTCCAGAGCGCAATACCAAAGATACCAAGACGCTTGCCACCACTTTAACATTTGAAAATGGCCGCTATTTTGTGGATGGCGAGAAATTCTATTCAACTGGTAGTAGCTTCGCGCACTGGTTAGCGATTAAAGCGATTCATCCAGAAGGCCATGTAGTACTAACCATTGTCGACCGCAATGCTGAAGGTGTGGAAGTGATCGACAATTGGAATGGCTTTGGTCAACGCACGACTTCGAGTGGTACCGTCAAACTTCAGCATGTCGAAGTTGATCCGCTATTGATTTTTGATGAGCGTCTGTTAGGAAATCAACCAAGCTACCGCGGTGCCTATTCCCAATTGATGCAGGTCGCGATTGATGTCGGCATTGCCGAAGCTGCTTTTGCCGATACGCTGACTGCCGTACAAAAAGCACGTCCAATTGTCGATGCTCAAGTCGAAAAAGCCAGCTTAGAACATTATACCCTGCAGGAAGTTGGCAAATCTTCTGTGCTGCTCGATGCCGCGATTTTACTGCTGGATGAAGCCGCTGAATATCTGGATGAACTGGATCAGCTGGAATCTGTGACTGATGAGCAGGCAGCCAAAGCCTCAATTCTAGTGGCTGAAGCCAAGGTCTATGCCAACGATGCTGCGCTACATATCTCGGAAAAATTACTGGAATTGGGTGGAAGTCGCTCCAGCCTCAGTCAGCACAATCTGGATCAGCATTGGCGTAATGCCCGTGTGCATACCTTGCATGACCCGATCCGCTGGAAGCTGCATGCACTTGGGGATTATTACCTAAATCATAAACTCCCTGCCCGCCACGCCTGGATTTAAGGATATTTGCCATGACTTCATTTCAAAACATTAGTCCATTGCAGTCAGAACAGCTGGCACATGCGCACATCATCAAATCTGATGAAGAAGCACTAGAAATTGCCCATAATCTGGCAGAGCAGTTCAAGATTAATTCAGTACAACGTGATGCTGAACGTATTCTGCCTTTCGAAGAAATCGAGGCTTATAGCCAGTCCGGACTTTGGGCGATTACTGTACCTAAAGAATATGGTGGTGCAGAAGTATCTAGCTATACGGTGGCACAAGTGATTGCCCTGATGAGCGGTGTGGATGGATCAATCGGTCAGATTCCACAAAACCATTTCTATGGTCTGGAAATCCTGCGCAATAACGGCACGGAGGAACAAAAACAGAAACTCTATGCCGAAGTCCTAAAAGGTGCCCGTTTTGGTAATGCCCTAGCTGAGTTTAAAACCAAAACCGCTGCTCAGCGCCAAACTGCGATTCGCAAAACTGAGCAAGGCTATGTGATCAATGGTGAAAAATTCTATTGCACCGGCAGCCTGTTTGCGCACCGCATTCCGACACTGGTCGTGGATGAAAGCGAGCAGCAATTCTTGGCTTTTGTGCCACGTGACAGTGAAGGTCTCACCTTGATTGATGACTGGAGCGGTTTTGGCCAGCGTACCACTGGCAGCGGCACGGTGAAATTTGACAACGTGCAGGTGCTTGAGGAAGATGTGGTACGTTTTGATACGGCCTATTCCCGCCCAACCATTTCCGGTCCTTTCGCACAATTGCTACATGCCTCCATTGAAACCGGCATTGCCCGTGCTGCATTTGAGGAAACCTTGGACCGTGTACGTCAGGCGCGTCCGTGGATTGATTCTGGTGTGGACAAGGCCACCGATGATCCGCTGACCAAACTTGAACTGGGCCGTGTGGTAGCTGATGTGCGTGCTTCTGAAGTGTTACTCAAACAGGCCGCACGTTCTGTTGATGCCGCCAAGGTTGCTCCGACTGAGGTCAGTGTTGCCAAAGCCTCTCTAGATGTAGCCAAAGTGCGTGCACACAGTTCTGAAACCGCATTAAAAGCATCATCGAAGCTGATTGAACTGGCTGGCAGTCGTGGTAGCCAGCGCGAAGATGGCTTAGACCGCTTCTGGCGTAATGCCCGCGTGCATACCCTGCATGATGCTTCACGATGGAAATACTATTTTATCGCCAATTATTTGCTGAATGGTGTTCTGCCTCCACGCCGGGGGACATTGTAATGACAAAGACTACAACAAACTCGAAAACTAAAAAAATCCTGCTGAACGCTTTTGATATGAACTGCGTGGGTCATATCAATCATGGCTTGTGGGCTCATCCGCGGGATGAATCACACCGTTTTAATGAACTGAGCTACTGGACTGATCTGGCGAAAACGCTGGAAAAAGGTCTGTTTGACGGCCTGTTCATTGCCGACATTACCGGAGTCTATGATGTCTATCAGAACGGCATTGACCTGACTCTAAGAGAATCCATTCAGTTACCCAGCCATGACCCAAGCACGTTGGTATCTGCCATGGCAGCAGTCACTGAGAATCTCGGTTTTGGTGTCACGGTGAATCTCAGCTATGAGTCACCGTACCAGTTCGCCCGTCGTTTTGCCAGTCTGGATCACCTGACCCATGGCCGTATCGGCTGGAATATTGTCACCGGTTATCTGGACAGTGCACAACGTCTGATTGGCGAAAATGGCCTGAAAGACCATGACCTGCGCTATGAACAGGCCGAGGAATTTTTACAGCTGTGCTACAAGTTCTGGGAAAGCTCCTGGGAAAATGATGCGGTTTTAAAAGATAAGCAAAATCGAATTTTTACTGATCCAGCCAAGGTCCATCAGATCAATCATCAGGGCCAGTTCTACCGCAGCCAGGGTATATTCCAGGTTTCCCCTTCTGTTCAGCGTACACCTGTATTGTTCCAGGCCGGTGCTTCCCCGCGTGGCATGGCTTTTGCCACTCAGCATGCAGAAGGCATGTTTATTGGTGGTGACCATCCGGACAAGATCAAGAAACAGGTGGATCAGATTCGTCGTCAGGCCACTGAACAAGGCCGTGATCCTGAAGCGATCAAGATTTTTGTCGGCATTACCGTGGTCACTGCAGAAACAGATGAACTGGCGCAGCAAAAGCTGGATGAATACCGTGCTTATGCCAGCCCTGAAGCAGGTCTTGCACATTATTCCAGCTCAGTTGGCATTGACCTGTCCAAATTTGCTGATGATGAACCAATTCCTTACAAGAAGACCAATAGTATTGCGACGGTTAATGACAAATTTAAAGAGCAGCAGATCACACCCAATGACCTAAAAGCTCAGCATGTGTTAGGTGGGCGTTATCCACTAATTGTTGGCAGCGGTGCCACGATAGCAGAAAAACTGATTCAGCTCATTGATGAAACCGGTATTGATGGCTTCAACCTGACCCGCACGGTGACACCGGAATCGCATCAGGATTTTATCCAATTAGTGATTCCTGAATTACAGCAGCGCGGACGCTATAAAACTGAATATGAACAAGGCAGTTTCAGACACAAGCTGTTTCAGCAAGGAGACCGCTTACCTAGTGCGCATCCAGTGCAGCAATTCCGATGTCAAAGCTCCGCCTCAACAGCGAACACGAACCTAAAGCAAAAACAATCAGCATAAATTTATTTTGAGGTGCAACATGGCACAAACCGTTAAAACAAAATTCACCATGATTGGGGTGATTATTGCCGCCGTGATTATCGGACTAGTGGTGTGGAACCAGCAAAAGAAATCCGGTTCGGATGAACTGGTGATTGGGATCAGCCCGTCCTTCGCTAAACCTTTACAAGTCGCAGCCGAAGAAGCCAAACAGCAAGACATCAATGTCAAACTGGTCGAGTTCTCGGACTGGAATACACCGAATATCACCCTGAATCATGGCGATATTGATGCCAACTTCTTCCAGCATCAGCCGTTTTTAGATAATGCGAAGAAAGAAACTGATTTTAAAATCAAAGCTTTTGCCAAAGGTGCAGCGACGCATGTTGGCCTATATTCCAAGAAAATTAACAGCCTGGATGAGCTAAAAGACGGCGCGAAAGTTGTAGTACCAAATGATCCAGTCAACCAGGGCCGTGCTCTGCTGTTATTACAACAAGCGAATCTGGTGGCATTGAAAGATCCAAACAACCATCTGTCCAACCTGAAAGATATTGCTGCAAATCCGAAAAACCTGCAATTCGTTGAAGTTGAAGGTCCGCAAACTGCGCGTGCCATTGATGATGTTGATTTGGCATTCGGTTACCCACACTACCTACGTCTGGCTAAAACAGCTGATCCAGAACAAGCGTTGTTATTTGACTCTAACAAAGACAACCGTTATGCGATCCTGTTTGCCGTACGTGAGGACTATCAGGACAAAAATGACAAGCTGAAAAAATTTGTCGAAATCTATCAGAACTCCCCTCGCGTGAAGGAAGCACTAGATGCTGACTTTGGTGCGAAGCTCTGGTTCCCGGGCTGGAAATAAGGTGCGATGATGACACAAGTAAATTCGTCAAATTCGAATGCAAAGAAGTGGATCATTGGCGGTGTCATCCTGGCACTGATTCTCGGCCTGGCGGCTTACCGTTGGACCAAGGGTCAGCAGCAGGAGGATGTACTGACCATTGGCATTAGCCCACCTTATGCAGACTTATTGCAAAGTGTGGCTGATGAACTGAAACCGCAAGGTATTAATGTGAAACTGGTTGAATTTTCCGACTGGCATGCACCCAATGTCGCGGTACAGAATGGCGACATCGATGCTAACTTTTTCCAGCAAAGTGTCTACTTAAGAAATGCCATTCGTGAAACCAACTTCGATTTACATAGTTTCGCGCCCGGTACGGGTAGCCATGTCGGTTTATATTCTAAGAAATATAAATCGCTGGATGAGTTACCACAAAATGCCCGTGTGGTCATTCCAAATGATCCGGTGAATCTGGCACGTGCCTTGATCCTTCTTAACCGTGCAAAACTGATTGAACTGAAAAATATCAACAATGAATTATCAACCGTTAAGGACATCAAGAATAATCCTAAACAGTTGCAGTTTATTGAAGTTGAAGGCCCACAAACGGCACATGCCTTGAATGAAGCTGATCTGATCTTTGGTTATCCACATTATCTAAAACTTGCTAAAGCAGCAGATCCACATGATGCTCTGTTCCTGGATCCAATCGACAAGAAATACGCCATTCTGTTTGTGACACGCAAAGACTATGAAGATAAAAACCAGAAACTGGCGACTTTCGTAAAAGCTTTCCAGAATTCTGAAAAAGTCAAAGCAATTCTGGACCAGGATTTTGGTACTGGTATGTGGTTTGAAGGCTGGAAATAAGGTGAATACTATGGTGAGTTTTGGTTCTCAGGTGGCGTTTTCTGTCCCGCATATTAAAATCCGTAATCTGAACAAATATTATGAGGTACAAGGCAAATCAGTACATGCCTTGAAGGACATTAATCTGGATATTCCTGAAGGCAAGATCTTCGGGATTATCGGGAAAAGTGGTGCGGGGAAATCCTCGCTGCTACGTACCCTAAATGGTCTGGAACAGATCAGCGAAGGTCATATCCATATCCATCAGCAGGATTTGGCTGGCTTAACCCATGCTGAACTGATCCAGCTTCGTCAGCGTATTGGCATGATTTTTCAGCACTTCAACCTGATGTCTGCCAAAACTGTCTGGGAAAATGTGGCGCTGCCACTCAAAGTCGCGAATTATAAAAAATCAGACATTGATGCGCGTGTAAACGAAGTACTGCAACTGGTAGGCTTAAGCGAAAAAGCGCAGAACTACCCTTCTCAGTTATCCGGCGGACAAAAGCAGCGTGTCGGCATTGCCCGTGCGCTGGTACACCATCCGGAGATTCTACTCTGTGATGAAGCCACTTCTGCACTGGATCCGGAAAGCACTTCCGTGGTGTTATCACTGTTAAAAGAAATCAATCAGAAACTTGGTATTACCATTGTGCTGATCACCCATGAAATGCAAGTGATCCGTGAAATTTGCGATCAAGTCGTCGTGATTGAGAAAGGTGAAATTGTCGAATCCGGTGAAGTCTGGTCTGTATTCTCTAACCCACAGCAACAGATCACCCAGGAACTGCTGAATCTGGAACAACTGGAATTACCATTTGCGATTAGTCCTGAAGTGACAACAGATACCACGCATAGCATTATCAAACTGCGCTATGCCTCTAGTGTTCAGTATTCCCCAGATTTGAAAGTGATTTTCGAACAGTTCGAGCATCCGGTGCATCTCTATCAAAGTCATATCGACAGCATCCAGAATCATCTGGTCGGTAGCCTGATTGTCGCAGTTGCCGATCTAAATCTGGATACTGACTTACTTCAGCAAAAACTAAAACAACACATTGCACAGATTGAGGTGATTGGCTATGCACGACCAACTCATTGATTTATTACTAACAGGAACCACCGATACCCTCATCATGGTTGGTGTATCCGCAATCGTTGCCTTTCTGATTGGTTTACCGATGGCAGTAGTACTGGTCAGTACATCTGAACACGGGATCTATCCATCCAAACCCATTAATCAGGCTCTGGGCTGGATTGTAAATATTACCCGTTCGGTGCCTTTCCTGATTTTAATGGTCGCTTTAATTCCCCTTACCCGCTGGATTGTAGGCACCAGCTATGGCGTCTGGGCAGCAGTTGTACCTTTAACGTTGGCCGCGACTCCTTTCTTTGCGCGTATTGCTGAAGTGAGTTTACGTGAAGTCGATCAGGGACTGATTGAAGCGGCTCAAGCGATTGGCTGTAACCGTAAGCAAATTATCTGGCATGTGCTATTACCTGAAGCTTTACCAGGGATTGTGGCCGGTTTTACCGTCACTTTGGTGACCATGATTAACTCATCAGCAATTGCCGGTGCTATTGGTGCCGGTGGTCTGGGCGACATTGCCTACCGTTATGGTTATCAGCGTTTTGACATGCAGATCATGCTGGCGGTGATTGTGGTGCTGGTGATTCTGGTCATGCTGGTTCAGGCCACTGGTGACACCCTATCGAATCAGCTCGATAAACGTAAAATTTAAAAACATCTATTTCATAAGTTTTCAACAAAGCACCTAGCCATGACCTGACTTTGTCATGGCTTTCATGTAAAATCACTGGCAATTTTTATATAACGCTTTGTGAGTTATTTCATGGGTTTTAATTGTGGTATTGTAGGCCTGCCTAACGTTGGTAAATCTACGCTTTTCAATGCATTAACTAAAGCTGCAATTGCTGCGGAAAACTTCCCATTCTGTACGATTGAACCAAACACCGGTATCGTGCCTGTACCAGATCCACGCCTGGATAAACTTGCTGAAATCGTAAAACCACAACGCGTGGTACCAACTACCATGGAATTCGTGGACATCGCGGGTCTGGTTGCTGGTGCATCTAAAGGCGAAGGTCTGGGTAACCAGTTCCTGGCGAATATCCGTGAAACTGATGCAATTGCTCATGTTGTTCGTTGTTTCGAAGATGAAAACGTGATTCACGTCAACGGGAAAATTGATCCGCTTGATGACATCGCAACGATTAACACTGAACTTGCTCTAGCTGACCTTGAAACTGTGACTAAAGCAGTGACTCGTCTGGCAAAGTCTGCAAAAGGTGGCGATAAAGAAGCTGTAGCCACTAAAGCCGTTCTTGAAAAAATCCTACCTCTTCTAGATGAAGGCAAACCTGCCCGTGCAGCAAATCTGGATGATGATGAACGTAAACTGGTTCGTGGCTTTGGTCTATTAACACTTAAACCAACGATGTACATCGCTAACGTGGCAGAAGACGGTTTTGAAAATAATCCGCACCTCGATGCGGTACGTGAACTGGCAGCTGCTGAAAATGCAATCGTGGTTCCGCTTTGCAACCAGATCGAAGCTGAAATTTCATTGCTTGAAGATGAAGACCGTGCTGAGTTCCTGGAAGCAATGGGTATGGAAGAGCCAGGTCTGAACGTGGTAATCCGCGCAGGTTATTCACTGCTTGGTCTGCAAACTTACTTCACTGCCGGTGTACAGGAAGTTCGCGCCTGGACGGTTAAAGTCGGCGCTACTGCGCCTCAAGCAGCGGGTGTCATTCACACTGACTTCGAAAAAGGCTTCATCCGTGCAGAATGTATTGCTTATGATGATTTTGTACAGTATAACGGCGAAGCTGGCGCTAAAGAAGCAGGTAAATGGCGTCTAGAGGGTAAAACTTATATCGTTCAGGACGGTGACGTTCTGCACTTCCGTTTCAACGTATAAGTTGAAGCCAAAGAAAAGCCCCAAATCTGGGGCTTTTTTGTTACTAAATTTGGCTTCTTGCTATTCTCATACGCATCTTTACATCCTATTTATAAAAATCTCTTCCCATAACATTAATGATAATAATTCTCATTGTATTTAATACAACTCAAGCGTATTTTAAAATTTAGTCGAGAATTCCACTCACTCAATCACGCTTAAGGACAATTAAAAATGAGCTATACCCTTCCCGAACTCCCTTATGCTTATGATGCATTGGAACCGCATATTGATGCTAAAACCATGGAAATCCACCATGCCAAGCACCATCAAACTTATATCAACAACATCAATGCAGGTATTGAAGGCACAGAATGGGAAGATCTTTCTGTAGAAGAACTGGTGAGCAAAGCCAATCAGGTCCCTGAAGATTTGAAAAATAATGTGATTAATAATGGCGGCGGTCATGCCAACCATTCCCTGTTCTGGACAGTAATGAGTCCAAGTGGAGGTGGCAATCCTGAAGGTGAAATTGCACAGGCGATCGACAAGGAGCTTGGCGGCTTTGAAGCCTTTAAAGAAGCTTTTACCAAGGCAGCCCTGACCCGTTTTGGTAGCGGATGGGCCTGGCTCAGCGTGGCACCTGATCAAACCATTATCATAGAAAGCAGCGCCAATCAGGACTCACCCCTCATGCATGGCAATACCCCGATTCTAGGTCTGGATGTCTGGGAACATGCGTACTATTTGAAATACCAGAACCGTCGTCCTGAATATATTGCCGCTTTCTTTAATGTTGTGAACTGGAAGGAAGTGAATCGCCGTTATCTAGAAGCACTTTCAACATAAATGAACACAGTAGGACGTAATCTCATGTCTTGGCACTCTTTACGTTTGCTCTGCGGCCTCAGTATACTTTTGGGCGGAGCAGTGTTGTATCTAGAACGTCTGTTCATGTTGCTTTAAGACATGATCGTCTATTGTATGGGAAGCCTTATTCTGAGGCTTCTTTTAATTTTTGCTGTTTAATTTTTTCTATAGGGAGATGGATTTAAAATTTAAGAACGCAATTCACAGACATTGACGCTATCGAAGCCATTGGTACATGGTGCCACTTCACACGCATGAGAAGCTTGTACTCCACTTACTAAAACAGCACTCATACTTATCGCTAAAAACAATTTATTAAACATTTAAAATGACTCCAAAAATTAACTTTTATCTCTAAATCGCTTGATTATGAGTCAATTATAGGACTTTTTTAATGATTCAGGGCAATCTTTTTGATTTTAATTATTGTTTATTTATATAAATAGAATCGTTTTTTATAACAAAAAAGCGGAACCGAAGTCCCGCCTGAAGATTATAAAACCCGATTAAGACTGTTCAGCTACTGCATTACCTTTCTGCTTTGGATCAGTATTTCCCAGTTCAGGATGAGCAATAGCTCCCTGACATTGCTGTTTATCACGCTCATAGTCGGCCTGTTTCTGTGCCACACTACTGCTATTTTCAACGGTGCTACGTGCCCAGATTTCCAGACTGGTTAACGCCTTGCGACATAAGGCATATTTTCCTTCCGTCACTGAGTCAGTCATTTTCACATTAATGCGCCAGTCAGTACTCAATTTACGGGCCGGTTGACGTACCTGAGCATCTATCTGTTCCATTTCCTTGTTATAAACCAGCGGATCGACTTCATTCATGAATTGCCATGCAGCATTGGCATAAGTGGTCGCATCATTAGAGAGTTTAGGTGCCGCTTTAATTTCGGCTTTTGGCGCTTGACTGTCATTTCCACAAGCTTGAAGAAATAAGGTGCTGCCGATTAAAACACCGACCAGCATTGCACGTGTCTTGAACATCAACATATCAGAATCGCCAGTTAAACATTTCGGCACTATGCTAGTAAATTCGCGTACAATACACAATCTTGATTTAATCCCTGTTTTAACTCTCTCCCTCAAGGTGTTTTGTGTCTGACCACAATCCAGTAGCGATGCAACCTGCCGGTTTCTGGCAAGGTGCCAAAGATAGCCAGGCCATTATATTTACTTACCTTCCGGTCTCCTTTGCCTTTGGCGTTTCTGCCACCCAGTTCGGCTTTACTGCCTGGGAAGCCTTATTTCTGTCCTGCTCCATGTATGCCGGTGCCAGTCAGTTTTTAGTTGTAGCGTTACTTGGTAGCGGTACTTCGATCTGGATGACTGCATTGACCGTGATTGCCTTGGACATTCGTCATCTTTTATACGGCCCAGCTTTACAAAACCTGATTCAAGATCGTTTAAACCTGAAGAAAACCGCAGTCTGGGCTTGGGGTCTTACTGATGAAGTCTTTGCTTCAGGTATGATCAAGCTGTCACAACGGCGTCAGGAATGGTCAGAGTCGTGGATGCTCGGTCTGAGTCTATTTAGCTGGCTATCTTGGGCGACAGGTTCATTTTTAGGCGGCTTATTTGCTGATCAAGTCAGTCACCTGCCACAATTCTTGCAGGCGGCTTTAGATTTCCTGCTACCTGCCCTGTTCTTAAGTTTCTTATTGGCAGCCTTTGAAAAGAAACACACCTTTGTGGTGACCATCACGATTATTGTCTCAGCAGTTGCCTGTTATTTTATCGATCTGTCCGCTGCGATCTTTATCGGCATCAGTTCCGGCATTTTGGCCGGCCTGTTCAAGCACTATGTGCTGAAAAAACCAGATCCTGAATATGCAGGAGATCAATCATGAATCTTGAAATTATTTTGGTCGGGATTATTGTCGGGATTGCCAATTTTGCCTCACGTTTTGGTCCATTCTATGTGATTCAAAAATTTCAGCAGGGTTCGCAAAAACGTGGTGCGCTATGGTTGAAAATTGCCTTGGGTTCGATTGGAATTGCTGCCATCAGTTCCATGCTGGTTGTGGCGACCTTACCGCCCTTATTGGAAACGCCAGATAAAAGCTTTGCCATGCTGATCGGTTTTATTGTGCTGGCTGGACTGTATTTTAAGTTTAAGAAAATTGTCATGGCGACCTTAACTGCAGCCTTAACCTATGGCCTGATTTATACCTATATCCCCATGCCTTTTTAAGCCTTTTAGTAAATTAGAAATCTCATTCAAGACTTATGCTAAATTAAATGCATAAGTCTTTTTGATATAAGAAGAAAAATAAGGAAAATATTAGCATGTTCGAGCCAAAGCAAATGATTGAAGGGAAAATTTTTATTCATCATCGACGTGATGAAATGTTAGCTATTTTTAATCAATACGAATTACCCGGCTGTTATTTTGAATGTTTTATCAATGCACAGAATTTTACTGGTCATTTTGTAGAAGTGGTTGCTGAACCCGCAGATCATGTCCGTGTCATTTATATTCAGAAGCATGGCAAAAATAAAATCGTTGTCCTATATAACCAGACTCAACAGGTAATCCATCTGCATCCCAAACAAATCATTTTTAGCCGTTGGAGCCTGCTACATAAAGGCATTCCAAATCTCATTTATGTATTTTGCTTTAGTATAATTTTACTGTTTCTATTTTTTGCACTTGTCGCAGTGTCAAATCATCAATTCCACTTTTTCACTGTATTCCTCGATGCACTGCAATTTTCAGGATTTGGTTTATTGCTATGGATATTTGGTTTTATCTGTCCTTTTGTGATTCCCTTTTATGCCTTTAAGAGAATACAAAGTCTGAAACTTCTCCATCAACTTCAGCTCAATGACAAGCAAATTCTGCATATGGAAAAACCCAATCCGCAAAACCGGATTTATCATTTAAACCCTATGAAAAATACAATAAAGCGAACTGCCTGATTTCAGATGCAATTCTCTATAAACTTTTATAAATAAAACTGCTGGCCAATATCACAATTTTGTATGAAACTCGGCTTATCTCGGCATTGAGTTCTGTTATGCTAAAAGTCCATAAAATCAAGCATGGATAATACACATGAACGTGACTATTGGTACTCCTCTTCAATCTTCAGCTTTTAAAGTTCTATTGCTAGGTTCAGGAGAACTAGGTAAGGAAGTGGTGATTTCCTTGCAACGTTTAGGTGTAGAAGTTCATGCTGCAGATCGTTATGCAGATGCTCCTGCCATGCAGGTGGCACATTTTTCTTATGCCTTAAATATGGCAGATGCAGCGGAACTCAAACAGCTTATTCAAAAAATTCAGCCGCATCTCATTGTTCCTGAAATTGAAGCGATTGCGACCGAAGTGCTGGTTGAAATTGAAGAACAGAATATTGCAACCGTAATTCCTTCAGCTAAAGCAGTGAACCTGACCATGAACCGTGAAGGCATTCGTCGTCTGGCAGCTGAAGAACTAGGCTTACCGACCTCTGCTTATCGCTTCGCCGATTCTCTGGAATCTTTCCGCGCAGCCTGTGATGACATTGGCTATCCAAACTTTGTGAAACCGGTGATGTCTTCTTCAGGTAAAGGCCAATCTCGCGTGAAAAGTTTTGAAGAAGTCGATGCTGCCTGGGAATATGCGCAAACAGGTGGTCGAGTTAATCAGGGCAAAGTGATTGTCGAATCACAGATTGATTTCGATTTTGAAATTACCCTGCTTACTGTGCGGGCTAAGAATCCTCAAACTGGCGAAATCGAAACTTCTTACTGTGATCCGATTGGACATCGTCAGGACTCAGGCGACTATGTAGAAAGCTGGCAGCCTCAGCCAATGAGTCCCGCTGCTCTGGAAGAATCAAAACGTATCGCCAATAAAGTCACCACGGCATTGGGCGGTTGCGGCATTTTTGGTGTAGAACTCTTTGTCAAAGGCGACAAAGTATGGTTTAGTGAGGTTTCACCTCGCCCGCATGACACTGGTCTGGTCACTTTAGCTTCCCAGTTCCAGAGTGAATTTGAACTGCATGCCCGTGCTATTTTAGGCTTACCAGTCAATACAGCTCGCCATAGTGTGGCTGCCAGTGCCGTGATTTACGCAGGTGTCGATGATCGCAATCTTTCATTTTCTGGCCTGAATCTTGCTTTAGCCCATGCCGATACCGATTTACGCCTGTTTGGTAAACCTGAAGGTTTTAAACGCCGCCGTATGGGTGTCGCGACTGCGCGTGCAGAAAGCATTGAACAGGCTCGCGAGCTGGCTCAACAGGTTGCTGACCAAGTTAATGTTCATCAAAATTAAGTAAATACAACGGACCACTGTTCATGATCAATACCTCCCCGCTGCTGAATTACATTAAAAGTCACAATGACATCAAAGCGATCAATCAATGGCGTAGCGATGTAGAAAATCAGCTTCAGGAATGTTTTGAAAATGGACAGTCCATCCGTGACATCATTCAGGCTCGTTCTAACCTGATTGATGAAGCCCTGCAATTTCTGTGGAATCATGCTGAACTTGATCAGACCGATTTGGCGCTTTTCGCAGTCGGCGGTTATGGCCGCCGCGAAATGCTGCCATATTCAGATGTCGATATCATGATCCTCTCAGAAGATGATTTCACTTCAGAGCAGGAAAAGCTGATCTCCAGCTTTATTTCTTCGCTTTGGGATGTGGGCAATTTCAAACCGGGCATCAGTGTTCGTACCATCAATGAATGTGTCAATCAGGCCAGCAGCGACCTTACTGTAGCGACGTCCTTGATCGAGGCACGTCTGATTATTGGCAATGAAAATTTAACCAAGTGGCCACGCCGGATCGTGTCACAAACCTGGACTGATAAAACCTTTTTTGATGCGAAAATGGACGAGCAGCACAAACGCTATGCTCAGCACAATAATACTGAAAGCAATCTGGAACCGGATATTAAAAATGCACCGGGCGGTATCCGTGATATTAACCAGATTGGCTGGATTGCCAAACGTCATTTCCGTGTCAACCGTATTTATGACCTGGTGCATCTGGGCTTTATTTCCGAGTTTGAACTTGCTGTACTCGAAGAAGCCGAAAGCTTCCTCTGGGAAATTCGTCATCATTTACACCGCCTGACCAAGCGCGATGAAAACCGCCTGCTGTTCGATTATCAACGGGATATTGCGGCGATGTTTGGCTATACCCGTGAAGAAGGTCAGCCACCGAACTATCCAATCGAACAGTTCATGAAGCGCTATTATCGTAGCGCGCAGCAGGTTTCGACTCTGAATGAAATGCTACTGGCTTATTTTAATGAGTCCGTGATTACCCCACGTTTACCTCAATATGAACGCCAGATTGAAGAAATTAATGAAAACTTCAAGCTAGTCGATGGCAAGTTAGCAGTTCAACATCACAAGATTTTCTCGGAAAAGCCAAGTGCCATTCTGGAAATTTTCTATTTGCTGGCCAATCGCCCTGAAATTGAAGGGATTCGTGCACGCACTTTACGTCTGCTCACGCTAGCGGCTAAACGTATTGATCAGGATTTCCGTGATAATGCGGTACACCAAGCCCTGTTTATGGCCATCATTCGTTCACCGCATCGCCTGTATGAAACCTTGGTAGCGATGAAACGTTATGGTGTCCTGGGCAAATATATTCCGGCTTTCGGACAGATTACCGGTCTGATGCAATATGACTTATTCCACATCTATACCGTGGATGCACATACCCTGCTCTTGATCCGCAATCTGAATCGCTTCAAGGAACCCGAATTTGCCAAAGAATTCCCTGTGGTCAGCTCTGTGTTCCAGCGATTAGCACGTCGTGACATCGTTTATCTGGCGGCTATTTTCCATGATATTGCCAAAGGTCGTGGCGGTGATCATAGTGAGCTTGGTGCAGCCGATGCGATTCAGTTCTGCCGTACTCATGGCTTTACCGAACGTGAATGCAATCTGGTTGCCTGGCTGATTGAAAACCATTTATCCATGTCAGTGACTTCACAGAAAAAAGACATTTCCGATCCGGATGTGGTCAAAGAATTTGCTGAAAAAATGGGAGATATGGAGCATCTGGATTATCTGTACACATTGACAGTAGCAGATATTAATGCGACCAATCCAAAACTCTGGAATACCTGGCGTTCATCTTTGATGCGTCAACTCTATACGCATGCGCGTGATGTCATCCGTTCTGGCTTAGGCCGTCCGGTTGATTACCAGATGCTGATTGAAGATACCAAATTCGAAGCCAGTGAACGTCTGGTAGAACATTTCTCGCTTTACGATGTCGAAAAAGTCTGGCAGGAACTGGGCGATGATTACTTCCTGAAAGAATCTGCCGATGAAATCGCCTGGCATACCCGCGCCATTCTGGAACATGGCGATAATCCTGCACCATTGGTATTAATGCGTGCGCATCGTAAATATGCACAGGATGCCGTGCAGATCTTCATCTATACCCAAGACAAACCAAATCTGTTCGCTACCACGGTTGCTGTTCTGGATCGCATGAATCTGGACGTTCAGGATGCCCGGATTATTACCGCAACCAAAGCTTTCAGTCTGGATACCTATGTTGTCCTTGACCGTTTTGGCACCCTTCTGACCGATCCGGAACGTGAAGCGACCGTCATTGAAGCCTTACAGGATGCCTTAAGTCATTCTGATGAATATCCAGGTCTGATGCAGCGCCGGATTCCGCGTCAGTTACGTCATTTTGACATTGAAAATACCGTCGATATCACTCTCAATGAAGCTTTAAACCAGAATATGGTGGAAATTGCGACACTTGACCATCCTGGTTTACTTGCGAAAATTGGCGGTTTATTTATGATGCAGGGTCTGGATATTCACTCTGCTAAAATTGCCACACTTGGCGAACGTGCTGAAGATATTTTCTTTGTCACCAAAAAAGATGGCAGCCCAATGACCCAAACAGAGTCTGACAATTTTGCAGCAGCCTTAAAAGCTGCTCTGGATGAGGCTTCACATCAGGTCAATGCTCAACACTAACACACTGCTCGGTAACACATTCATGAACTCTAGCTTGTCTTTATTGCACCCATATCCGTTCGAAAAGTTGAATAAACTTTTTGCGGATATCCAGCCTGCGAATATGCCTTTGATTCCCCTTTCAATTGGTGAACCAAAGCATCCAGCACCCGAGTTTGTGAAACAGGCGATTATTGATAATTTTCAGCATCTATCGACTTATCCGAACAGCAAAGGCTTACCTGAATTACGAGAAAGCATTGCCAACTGGCTGACTCGTCGTTTTAAACTGAATAGCATCAGTGCAGACAGCAATGTATTACCGGTCTCTGGTACCCGTGAAGCAATCTTTTCTTTTGTTCAGGCGCTGATTAATCGTGAAGATGCGCCTTATGTGGTGATGCCAAACCCTTTCTACCAGATTTATGAAGGTGCTACCCTGCTTGCAGGTGCAAAACCTTATTTCATTAACTGTACTGAAGAAAATGACTACTTAGGCGACTTTGATTCAGTTCCGGCTGAAGTCTGGGAAAAAACTGCCCTGTTATTTGTGTGTACACCGGGCAACCCAACAGGTGCTGTTCTTTCTAAAGAGCAGTTTAAAAAGCTGATTGCACTGTCAGACAAATATGATTTTGTCATTGCTTCTGATGAATGCTATTCAGAACTCTGGTTTGATGAAGCCCCTACCGGATTACTGGAAGTGTGTGCCGAAATTGGCCGAGATGACTATAAAAACTGCGTCGTTTTCCATTCTCTCTCTAAACGTTCTAATCTGCCAGGCATGCGTTCAGGCTTTGTTGCAGGTGATGCCACTTTACTCAAACCTTATCTGCAATACCGTACTTATCATGGTGCAGCGATGCCGGTGCAACACCAGTTAGCATCAATTGCAGCCTGGAGTGATGAAGCGCATGTGGAAGAAAACCGGGTACAGTATCGTGCCAAGTTCGATCTGTTCCAGAAAGAATTGGGGCACTTGCTTCCGCTGAAAAAACCGGATGCGGGTTTCTACTATTGGCTCAAAGTGGACAATGATGAAGCTTTTGCCAAAATGTTGATGGAAAAAGCGCATATCAAAGTATTGCCAGGCCGTTATCTGTCTCGTGAAACTACGCAAGGTAACCCGGGTGAAAATCATGTGCGTCTGGCATTGGTGGCTGATCTGGCACAATGTGAACAGGTAATTCAGCGTTTAAAAGCGATTCTTTAATCTTTTAAGATCTAAACACAAATAAAAAACCCACTTTCCAGAAGTGGGTTTTTTATGGATTTTGGCTACAAATTATTCTTCTATTTCACTTATTTTCTATTCATTAGAAATTAGACATTTCAAATAAACTTATAAAACCTTTTCAATTTCTGTTTCGAGATCTTCAGGTTTGGTGGTAGGTGCAAAACGGTTTAATACCTTGCCATCACGACCAATCAGAAATTTGGTGAAATTCCACTTAATGCCATTTCCTAGAATTCCTTTGGAATTATTGGTCAAGTAACGGAAGATTGCATGCGCTTCCGGACCTTTAACATCTACCTTGGAAAACATTGGGAAAGAAACCCCATAATTTTTCTGGCAAAATTCCCCGATCTGTTCATTTGAACCTGGATCCTGTCCGCCAAACTGATTGCATGGAAAACCTAAAACTTCCAGTCCCTGCTCTTTATATTTCTGGTAAAGCTTTTCCAGACCTGCAAATTGTGGAGTGAAACCACATTTGCTCGCGGTATTTACGATTAAAAGTACTTTCCCTTCATAATCTGCAAGCCGTTTGTTTTTTCCATCTAACAACTCAGCTTCAAACTGATAAATGCTGGTCATGGATAAGTTTCCTCGTCAGTTTTTTCTTGTGTTTGTAATTCTAAAGAGGCCGAGTTTACACAATAACGTAAGCCAGTCGGTTCCGGACCATCCGGGAAAACGTGCCCCAAATGTGCATCACAATGATGGCAAACAATTTCTGTTCTCACCATACCATGTGAAGTATCAGGTAATTCTTCTACAACTGAGCTGCTCACAGGACGATAGAAACTTGGCCAGCCGCAACCGCTGTCATATTTAGTGGTTGAAGAAAACAGTGGTTTACCACAGCAACGGCAGACATAAGTCCCTTCCTGTTTTGTATTCCAGTACTTACCTGTGAATGCCGGTTCAGTTCCTTTTTCACGCGTAATGCGAAACTCTTCTGGTGATAACTCTCTTTGCCATTCCCGGTCTGTTTTATTGAGTTTTCCCATCACTAACTCCTTTAAATCTTTGACATTCAATGTCATGCTTCAGTACTTCCATATTTACGCTAGAGATGAAAAAATTTCTAGCGAAATTTCAGCATAGATTGTGATATTTGCGTAATCTATAGGTTTAACTTAAAAATTAATTGGATGGAATTATGTCCGGTATTGGTAACACCCCCCCTCGCGAGATCAAGAAATCGTCTAAGCTTGAGCATGTTTGCTACGACATTCGCGGACCAGTGTTACGAGCGGCCAACGAGATGGAAGAAGCCGGACATAAAATTATCAAACTGAATATCGGAAATCCCGCCCCATTCGGCTTTGAAGCCCCGCAAGAAATCATTAATGATGTTGCACTGAACCTGCCAAATGCGATTGGTTATACGGATTCCAAAGGGATTTTCCCGGCACGTAAAGCGATCTGTCAGTATTACCAGCAAAAAGGCATTCTGGATATGCACGTGAATGACGTGTATGTCGGCAATGGCGTATCTGAGCTGATCGTGATGGCGATGCAAGGCCTGCTGGATGATGGCGATGAAATGCTGATTCCAATGCCGGATTATCCATTATGGACTGCGGCAGTGAACCTGTCTGGCGGTACTGCGATTCACTATAAATGTGATGAAGAAGATCACTGGTATCCTGATATTGCGGATATGGAAAGCAAAATCACGCCAAATACCCGCGGGATCGTGATTATCAACCCGAATAATCCAACTGGGTCGGTTTATCCGCGTCATGTATTACAGCAAATCGTTGATTTGGCGAAGAAATATGACTTAATCCTGTTTGCAGACGAAATCTATGACAAGATCGTTTACGATGGCATTGAACATGTGTCAGTAGCTTCACTCGCAGGCAAGCAATTATGTGTATCGTTCAACGGTTTATCTAAGGCCTATCGTATTGCTGGCTATCGCTCAGGCTGGATGGCGATTACTGGTGATAAATCACGGGCAATGGACTACATTGAAGGCCTAGATATGCTGGCTTCAATGCGTCTTTGCGCGAATCACCAAGCACAATATGCAATTCAGACTGCACTCGGTGGCTATCAGTCTATTAATGACCTGATCCGCCCAGGTGGCCGCCTATATGAACAGCGCAATATTGCCTGGGAAATGCTGAACGAGATTCCAGGGGTATCTTGTGTAAAACCTGAAGGTGCGATGTACTGTTTCCCTCGTCTTGATCCTGAAATCTATCCAGTTGAGGATGACGAGAAACTGATGCTTGATCTGTTACGTGCCGAAAAAGTTCTATTGGTTCAAGGTACTGGCTTCAACTGGCCAACACCGGATCACTTCCGTGTGGTATTCCTGCCAGCAGAAAATGAACTGCGTGAAGCGATTACCCGTTTAGGCCGTTTCTTGGCAAAAATGCGTTAATTTATAAAATTAATTCCAAAAAACCGCATTCATGAATGCGGTTTTTTATTGTCTAAAAAGTTCCGCGATAAGCTTTACAGATATTTACAATAGAAGTATGCTATTAATCTAGAGTTTCTTTTTTTAATAAAATCTATTCAGCCTTTTCTCCTTTAGCTTGATGATTCATGCTATTTTTTGAACAAATATAAAAATCCAAGAGTACATGGATGTCCTCAAATACGGTCAAGCTTAGCCTTTTTCTCTGCCTGAGTATGTGCTTAGGCATCGGCATTCTGCGTTTTTCCTATACCGCATTGTTACCTGGTACACGTGAAGCCTTTGCCTGGAGCACGAGCTTTGCCAGTCTTTTGGGTAGTGCCAATCTACTGGGTTATTTAATCGGTGCTTTTGCAGCGATGCGCTTGCCCCAAGACCGAAGCATGAGTACTTATATCCAGCTTGCTGCAATAGCTGGAATGGTTAGCCTATTCTGTTGCGCTTTTTCAGGGTTTTCTGAAATCTGGTATATCAGCTGGCGCGTGATTTCCGGTATTAGTGGTGGCCTGCTGATGATTTTGTCACCAAGTGTCGTGGCTCAGTGCTGTGATTTAAAAGACCGTTTTAAAATCAATTTTATTGGTTTTAGCGGGATTGGATTAGGGGTTTTATTAGCTACCCTGTTTTTGCCTTATCTTGACCAGATTTCCATACGTACGGCCTGGCTGATCTTATGTGGGTTTGCCCTGATGATTTGTATCTGCTTAAGCCTACTGATACCACAATTTAAACCCTATCTAGCTAAACAATCTGTTTCTCATCCTGCGCAAGCACCTTTAAATACAGTCTTTTATAGTTTACTGGCGGTTTATGCCTGTAGTGCATTTGCCTATATTCCGCATTCCCTGTTCTGGATTGACTATCTCAGCCATGAACTAGGATTAAGCTTGTTCTGGATTAACTTTAACTGGATTCTATATGGATTGGGCAGTGCCTTAGGTGCTTTTTCTGCTTATGTTCTTGCAAGAAAATTTGGCAATTTTACTGCCCTGAAGATTCTTTATAGTGTATATATTCTGGCGATTTTCATTGCGACTCTAAATGCTAATCCGTTTCTCACTTTCAGTTCTTCTTTTTTTACCGGAATGTTGAATCCCGCTGTGGTTTTCCTCACTTCTTATACCATTTTGCAGCTGTATGGACTGGCCTATAAAAAGCTTTGGAGCATTGCGACTCTATGTTTTGCTGCTGTTCAGCTGATTGGAGGATTGAGTTTTAGCTCCCTGCAATATCTAGGATTGAACTACCATCAACAGTTTATGCTGGCAGCTTTAGTTTTATTAGCCGGAACTTTGCAATTGGTCTGGAATACACGTTCTTCCAAATATAAGATGGGTGAGCAACCAGTTTCTGTTCAAGAAGAAAAGAATTAAATAAAGATTAAAATCGGTCAATGCCCCAAATCCCAGGGAATAAAACCACGTCATTAAACGTGGTTTTATTCCATTTAATCTTTCTTCAAATCTTTAAGCGGGTTACCAAACTGTTTTAGATATTCAACGCCCAATTGCCGTGAACCCTGATCATTAAGATGATTATCATCCTTAAAACGATACAAAGGCACATCATTCAGCATCGTTTTACATGCCTCCTGATCACAGATGACTTTGGTTGGATCAACGATTTTCAATTGCGGATATTTCAGTTTTGCTTCTGCCAAAATCTGATTGAATTGCTTTAAATGTGCTTCATAACTTTTTCGAGAAACTGTACATGAAGCGTCTCGATGAAGAATCTCTTTACGAATATTACAATCAGATGGAATCCCTTCCCAGTCTAGATGTGGTACATCATTAATTAGCACCACCTGATCACTAGATTGATGGGCAATTTCTAAAGCTTTTATCAAACCTGCTTTAAATATCTCTTCCTCAGTATGATGGACACTATCTTTAAGTTTTACATCATCGTCAAAATACTGCGCATAAGATCCCGCCAGAATAATCATTGGATAATGGGTTTCTTTAAGATGTGCAGTAATAGCATCATTACGTTTTTGGAATTTGGTCAGTTCTTTCCATTGATTCAGCTTTAACTCAAATCGCTGCACACCTGGCAGATAAAAAGTTGAACTTTGCGTTGCATCATAACCACGTAAATCAGCATCCTTTGCCCATTCATCTAGCATTGCAGTATAGGCATTAGCATGCGAATCGCCAATCAACAAGAAATCAATATCTTCTTTAGATTGCCCTAAGACACAATCTTGAGCACTGGGCAAAACATTTGGATCCGCGGTATCCATACAGTTACTGCGAATCACATGAGCATACGTATGTAATGCTTCCTGTTTTGCATATACAGACTGCGGAAAACGCTCCGGGAAACCTTCATGTGTTTTGATGGTTTGGGCGATCGCAATAAAACTGGCTGCAGGTAACAGAAATCCAAGAATAATCACTTTATAATTTGCAGCCATCACAAAGCGTTTCAGGGGTGTTTCAGCCAGTTTATAAGTCAGAAATGCACATATAAATGATAGAAAAACAATAATAATCTGATTTTCCAGATTCAATGGCAGCATATAAATGCCAAAGAACACGATGATTGGCCAGTGCCATAAATACAGAGGATATGAAATTTTGCCAATCCATGTACTAAGACGATTACTTAGCAATAAATTACTTGAAGCTATGGATTGTCCCAGATAAATAATCAGTGCTGTTGCAAGACACGGGATCAATGCCATCAGTCCTGGGAATGGGGTTTGCTGATCAAAATAAATTGCAGTTGCAAATAGAACACTTACCCCAGCCCAGACCAATCCCTGTAATAGTTTTTTTGGCAGATTTGGTTTTGGCAAGCAGCTAATCAATGCACCAATCAACAACTCAAATGCCCGTACCGGCATACTATAATAAGCTTTGGCCGGGTTTTGAGTCAGTTGCTGCTGGGCATATAGAACCAAAGCGACAATGAATACACTGATGACGAGCCAAAGATATTTACGCGAGGTCTTGCTAAGGAATAGCCATAGCAAGAGCGGCCAGAAAATATAAAACTGCTCTTCTACGCCCAGTGACCATAAATGTAATAAAGGCACATTTTCTACATTCGGACTGAAATAATCTCCCACCTCATTTCGCATATACAGATTGGCAATAAGTACAGTCGCATACATGACACTTTTAAAATATTCTGTCAGTTCACCCGGCAACATCACCTGCCAAGCAATCAGACTGACAATTGCCAGTACAGTAAAATATGCAGGTGCCAGACGGATCACCCGTTTCTTATAAAACCGTGCAATTGAAAATTGCTGCAACTCAATATCGCGCGTCAGAATGGTCGTGATGAGATAGCCGGAAATGACAAAGAAAATATCAACACCAATATAGCCGCCAGAAAATAATGACCAGCCCAGGTGATTGAAAATAACCAATGATACTGCAATAGCTCTCAGGCCATCGATATCTGGTCGATAAGCAAAACTCATAAAAACAGGAAAAGCGGGAGATACGCTATTTTATGCTTTTCATTCTTTAGATGGCGATCTTTTACATTTTTTTTACATTCACCTGCACTTATTCCAATTCTTCTACCTTTAAATAAGGATAAGGATTGGTTGCACCTTCCCCACTGAGATAAATCCCATAATGCAAATGTGGTGGTGTATTTTTCGCATTACCGGTATTACCGACATAGGCAATGATTTCACCTGCTTCTACCCAGTCTCCTTCCTGAATATGTTCAGCATAATCCTCCAGATGTGCATAATAATGTTGGCTTAAATTCGGACCAGTAATCCAGATAACTTTACCTCCTAAATTATTGGTTCCAATCTTGCGGACGATCCCTTGGGTCGCACTGACTACCGGTGTACCTCGTTGAGCAAAAATATCGGTTCCTTCGTGTTTACGTCCCTCACTGCGCGCTCCACCCCAAGTATCCTGAATCTGGCGAGGTTTTACTCCTTGTACAGGAATTTCTACCGGTCTAATCAGCTCAGATTTTTTTAATTGCCAGTACAGATACGGGCTTTTCCAGCCCGCTGGCTCACCTGATGGCGGTGGCTGACAGGCAGTAAGTAATATACTTAAGGAAAATATTAAAAGCAGGATTTTGGGAATTTTCACAATAGCTCGCATTGCCGTTTAATGAGTGGTTCGTTTTATCTTAAGGAATACAGAAAAATTTAAAGTCAAAATCCTGTTATTTTTAGTGATGTTTTTTCCAGATTATTTGTCGGAAACAGTCTTAAAAATAACAAAACCCTCAGCTGAGGGTTTTGTTGAATCAGGTCTAAATTTTATTTACGCTTTTTCGCACGTGATGGTTTAGAGGGTTGTTGCTGTTGCTGTTGTTGCTCTTCATTTTGAGCACTGTCCTTTTTATCCTTTTGCTGAACCTGCTTGTGTTTTGCTCTTGATTTAGCCATAGAATAAACTCCTTTGGAGAACTGTCTCTATCACTGGAAGTTGCATTAATCACTCTAACCTTTATATAAAATAAGCCAATCGCTGAGCTGTATCCAAATACGTCAATGTAAAAGCATCTTTAGTTAAGTCATTCAATTCTGATTAGATCTTTATTCGAGGTATTTACGTCGCTTACATAGCGTTGCATGTTGATACCTGTTTTAACTCTGAATATAAATATGGTTTTCTGAATAAAACCCTTCAAAAATCTAACAATAGATGTGGATCCAACGTGATGATCCAAATTTAGCATTGATGTATCAACGTTCACAAAGTTTCCAGTTCAGAATCGAACTAACGCAGTAATAGTATATTTAGTACGAGAGGCTATAAAATGTATGCCACAGTTTTCGCAGTCAAGGAATAACTGGATGATAAGGTAGATTGAATATTAGATCTGTATTCAGAGTCATCTTGTCACAATTTTGAAGTTTAACAATTTATTAATTTTGATTGTGCTACTACTTGCATAGAATCTGCTAAGGTTCAAATATTCTTAGCTCTATAATATTTTTTATTGTTCCTATTTGAACTATTTTTTAATCCATTAGGACTTACGCACTATTATTTAAAGATTCTCTGTGGTAGCAGATGATTTTTATCGAGAATAAAGTCATCAATGAAGCTTTTGATAATTGGTCTAAATAATTTCTTCTGCCAACGATATACATTTTC